>DATGIY010000433.1:0-10855 GCA_035295475.1 Terriglobales bacterium | reverse complement strand
TATTTACTGCGCATGCCCTTTGGCCTGCGCCCGTATACTGCTGGCTGCTGCTGGTCTCGGGCTGGGCGCGCCGCGCGGTTTTCCTTTGGGCGGCCTTACCGATAGTTGCCATCGCCGGCCTGGAGAAGGTCGTGTTCCATACTTCGCACTTCTTGTCTCTCGTGGCGTTGCACCTGATCGGCGCCGGGCCAGCCGACATCATGGCGCCGCAAACGGTCTTCCCCACTGACCCCATGGCCCATATCGCGCCGGGTCAGTTCCTGAGCTCGCAAGGATTGTGGATCGGGCTGGCCGTAGCCGCGGTATTCCTCGCCGCTGCTGTCCGGCTGCGCCGTTATCAAGAGCCCGTCTGATTTTTGGCGAGAAACCGTCCGAGAAGCCCGGTGCCTTCGTATACTCGGAAGGAGATGGCCCAACAGCAAGAAGCAGCAACGAAGCTGCTGACTTTACTAACTCTCCTATCTCTGGCTCTGCTGCTTGAGGGCTGCGGCCCCTCGCTCGACGCTTTGAATGGAATGGCCGCCAGCGGCTCAATTGATGCCAAGGCGCCGGTGACCGCGCGCCTGGAGCTTCAGATCGCAGCTCCGCCATCCAAAGTCTGGGCTCTCCTGGTTGATGCGCCCTCATGGCCGAAATGGCAAAAGCAGATCGAAAGCGTCACCGCGGAAGGACCGCTGCGGAGTGGCATGCGATTCTCCTGGAAAACGGGCGGCACAAGCATTCACTCGCAAGTGCAGCTTTTCGATCCAGAGCGCCGGCTGGCATGGACGGGCACAGCGCTCACCGCCAAAGCGATTCACGTTTGGCAGTTGAAGCTGGAGCCCGGCAATCGGACCCTGGTGACTGTGGAGGAGTCTATGGACGGGTTGCTGATGGCGCAGATCTTTCCTTCGAACCAACTTGCTGAAAGCGAGAAGGAGTGGGCGCTGGCGCTCAAGCGAGCCGCGGAAAACACTCAGCAGTGAAGCGACTCGTCCCCGGTTCCTGCCGTTTTACTCCTCACGCAGGAGCATCATGGGATCAATGGCTAGCGCGCGTTGCGCCGGAACCCAGGTGGCCAGCAATCCCAGCAGCGACATGGCAAGAACAACCGCCGCCAAGACCAGGGGATCCCGCGGCGTGGCCTCAAATACCACCAGCGCCAACACGCGGCTGGCAAGAATCCCCAGCACCAATCCCGCCGCCGACCCAAAGGCGAGCAGCTTGAGCGCCCGACCCAGGGCTGCCTGCAGGACCTCCTTGCGCTGCGCCCCCAGGGCAATACGGATTCCCAGTTCCTTCTTCTTCTTACTGACCGTGTAGGCCGCCAAGCCGAAGATGCCGGTTATGGCCAGCATGGCCCCCATCCCGCCCATCACGCCCAACGACACACTCGCGATTTGCGAAGGAAACAGAGCCGTAACCATTTCGTCGTAGCGCGTTTCAATCTCAACCGGCAGCCCGGGATCTAATTCGTGCAGCGTATTTCTTATGTCCGTTCCCAGCGGCTGCGGACCACGACCGGATCGCACCACCAGCCAGGTGGAGTTGGAAGGCCATTGCAGGATAGGGAGAAACATTGCCGGGTGCGGGTCCTCGGTCAGGCTGGCGTATTTTCCATCTTCGGCGATTCCCACCACTTGTACGCGCGTGCCATCGGACACTTTGTAATACCCGCCCATTGCCTTCTCTGCCGAGCCAAAAATCTTGCGGGCAAACTCCCGATTCACCACGGCGACCGGGGGAGAGTTCTTGTCGTCGTGCCAGGTGAAGGGCCGGCCGTACACCAGCGTGGTGCCCTCCGCGCGCAGGTATTCGGGAGAAATGTGGTACACGTAAACGTCCGCTGCGGCATTCGCCGCGCTCAGATCCGTCGTTCTGTCCGTAAAGACCGCCGAGGTCGTGGCGTCATTCAGTAAAAGATAGTCGCTCAGCCCCACGGCTGCGACGCCGGGAATCCTCTGGACCACGTTGATCATTTTCTTTTGCATCAACGGCACTCGCTTGCCGCTGTAGCCCGCCATGTGCAGATCGGCAGTTACCAACATAGAATTGTGCGCTTCAAAACCGAAATGGCCGTTCAGCGCCCGCAGCAGTCCGCGCAAGGCAACCACGGAGGAGGTGACCAGCACGGCGCAAATCGCGATCTGCGACGCCAGCAGCAGATCTCGGCCGCCGATCCGCCGTCCCGGCGTGCACTTTGTGCCTGACTTCACAAGCTCGTAGGGATCGGTGCGCAGCACCTGTCCGAGGGGCACCACACCAAACAGAAAACCACTGGCCAGGCTCAGCAGCAAAGCAAGCCCATAGACGCGAGCGTCGGGATTCACCGGCGTATGCACAGGAAAATTTCCAAATGGCTGCCACGCGCCCAGCCAGCGCAAGAACAGCACGCTGGCCCATAGTCCGACGCCGCCGCCGGCCAGCGATATCAGCACAGCTTCGGTAAACAGCCCCCGCACAATACGCCCGCGGCTGGCTCCCAGGGCCAATCGCAGGGCAACTTCCCGGGAACGGTCCGCGGCGCGCGCCGCGAACAAGCTGCCCAGGTTGGCGCAGGCGGCCAGCAGAATCAAGCCCGCCAGCAGCATCAGTCCGCCAAGGAATGCCTGTACTGGACGGCCAAACTGATCGCCAAAAAGATTGGGACGTCCGAGGGAGAAGCTTACGTTGCGATCCTGTTTCGGGTAAGCCTTTCCCAGATAGGAAGCAATCGAGTTCAGATCGGCAGTGGCCTGCGCCGGGGTGACTCCAGGTTTCAGGTGCCCGACCACCCCCATAAGCGCGCGGGTGCCGCGCTGGTCCAGGTCATTGGCGCCTTCCACCTGCTCACGGTTTACGACGGGCACAAAAAAACGGGGAGAGAAAAACACTAGAGTTCCACGAAATCCCGGCGGCGCTACGCCGAGAATGACAAAAGGATGCTTGTTGAGCTGAACCGTACGGCCAATCACGCCATGATCATCATGGAACTGACTGTGCCAATAGTCGTAGCTAAGCACAACATAAGGAGCGCTGTTGGCGCCGTGCTCATCGGAGGCGTGGAACAAACGGCCGAGATAAGGCCTAATGCCCAAGGCGTCAAAGTAATTGCCGCTGGTCTCCACCCCCCAGACCTGGGACGGACTTCCCCCGGTGTCGAGCGCCACCTGGGTAACGATGTAAGCCGCCAGATCAGCAAAACTGCGGTTGCGATTGCGCAGATCGAGATAATCGGGATAGGACTGATTTGGGTCGCGATTCCTGCCGCGCTGGATTTGGTAGAGGCTCTGCGCCTGGGGCACGTTCAGCGGCTTTAGAAACATCCCATTCATCACGCTGAAGACGATGGCATTGGCGCCGATCGCCATGGCCAGAGTCAAAATGGCGGCGATGGTGAAGCTCGGCGACTGGCGCAATTTGCGGAGAGCAAAGCGCGCATCCCGGGCCAGGGTCTCGATGAAATTGCCGGCGAATGTTTCGTGGCATTCCTCCTTGAACCGCTCCCGGCCGCCAAACTCGATGCGCGCCCGGCGTTCCGCCTCGGCTCGGTTCAGGCCGAAACGTTCCAGATCGTCGGCGCGGTGCTGCAGGTGGGAGCGAAGCTCTTCTTCCAGGTCCTGTTCGGCCTGGGAACGGTGAAGAAACCTGGCAGTCAGCGAGCTAAAATAGGCCGGGAACTTCATGTTTCCTCCGGTCGGGCAGCCAGTGCGGAAGCAATGGCTTCGGCCAGGCGATTCCAGCCGTCCGTCTCCTCCCGCAGTCGTCTGCGGCCGGTCGCAGTGAGCTCGTAAAACTTGGCCCGGCGGTTATTCTCGGAAACTCCCCAGCTGGCTTTCAGAAGCCCCTGGCGTACCAGGCGGAACAATGCGGGATAGAGCGCTCCCTGCTCCACGAGCAGCGCTTGCCCGGAAATTTGCCCGATGCGCAAGAGGACGCCGTAACCATGGAGCGGGCCGAGGGAGACCGCCTTCAGAATCAGCAGATCGAGCGTGCCAGGAAGAAGTTGTGCTTGATCCGTCATAGTTCCCCTAAACAAATTAGGAGAATGCCACAGCTCTCCTAAGGTGTCAAGGAAAAGCACGCCGGCTCTCTCCCCCAAAGGGCAAAGCCCGAATCCCAGGGCTCTTGCCATTGGGAAGCAGCATCCCGCGCATGATATCGTTTTGTTTTCCCTGAGTAACGCGAGGACGACCGTATGCCGCGCTTTGAATACCGCAACCTGAACCCCACCCCGGAGGCTGCAAAGGGCTTTATCGCCTGGGTAGACCGCCTGGACGAAGAGTTCATGAATCGCGATCCCGAACACCGCGCCAACGTGGTGCGCGATACGTTATGCGAACTGTACCTCGGCCTGCCCTACGACGCCCGCCCTACCGGCGCTTCTTTGGCCACGCAGGCGCTGATTCACGGTTTCGACCCGCGTAACACCACGCTGGAGCCGGAATATTATGGCGATGTCGATGCGGTGCGCTACGCTGAGCGCAAGCCTCTGATCTGGTTCTGGATGATGTTCGACCGCTCCCCCGTAGGCCTGAACCACTGGCTGGGGTTTCGGGTACGCGCCATGCTGGCGCGCCATGTCTTCAAGCATTGCGGCAAGAACGTCAAGATTTTCCACGGGGTTGAGATCTCCTTCGGCTACAACCTGACCGTGGAAGATAACTGCGTTATCCACAAATACGTACTGCTGGACGATCGCGGAGAGATCATCATCCACGAAGGCAGCTCGATCTCCGATTATGCCAACGTCTACTCCCACGCCCATGATTTGAATGACGGCATGATCGTCAACAACATGCGGACTGAAATCGGCCCCCGGGCGCGCGTCACTTACCATGCCACGGTACTCAGCGGGGTGCGCGTGGGCGAGCACGGCATGGTGGGATCCATGGGCGTGGCCTCGAAGCCGGTTGAGCCCTTCCATATCGTGGCAGGCATTCCGGCCAAGACCGTCAAAGTCAAAGAGATAGCACCGGAGGAGGCAAGGCGGCTGGAAAGAACATAGTTTCGAATTTCGAGTGAACTAGCGGGGATTAGCCTATCTCTCCTCTGCACCGAAACTTGAAACTCGAAACTTGAAACTGCTTTTGTGGAACTGGCCCTGACAATTGGCAACCGACACCTGTAGAATCAGTCCTAAAGCATGACCCTTCAACATGTTGTATTTGTTTTCCAGGCGATTGTCTTTCTTTTCGCCATCAGTGTGCACGAATCGGCGCATGCTTTCACTGCCTGGCGCTGTGGCGACCCCACGGCCAAAATGCTGGGCCGGGTATCGCTGAATCCCATTCGCCACATCGACATCATCGGGACCCTGGTTTTACCGGCGATTTGTCTCTTTACCGGGTTCCCTGTGATTGGCTGGGCGAAACCCACTCCCGTGGATCCAAGAAATTTTCAGCACGAGATTCGCGACGATATTCTGACTTCCATTGCTGGTCCCATAAGCAACTTTCTGGTAGCCACGCTGGCGGTGCTCTGCCTGATGCTGATCTCTTTGACCTCGCCGCAGGCTAGCCTGATCGTTAAAGCCGCTATGCTTGGCTATCCCGGCATCAGCAATTCGGCGCTGGTGCCCATCTCCGTTCTTCTGTACCAGGGCATGGTCATCAATGTGCTCCTGGGCGTCTTCAACCTGATTCCCGTGCCGCCGCTGGACGGCAGCCACGTGGTCCGCCACCTGCTGTCCGACCGCGTACGTGAGATCTATGACCGGGTGGGGATTTTTGGCCTGATCCTGCTTCTGCTGGTCGGCGGCAATCTGTTAATGGCCATGATGTCGCCGTTCATTAGTGTTTTCAATTCCCTGCTGATGAGGGTGTAAATGCCGTCGCGCTCCGACAACAATCGCAAAAAACGTGTGCTTAGCGGTATGCGTTCCACCGGCAAGCTGCACCTGGGTAATTTTGTAGGCGCACTCGACAACTGGGTGCGCATGCAGGACAAGTACGACTGTTTCTTCTTCGTGGCCGATTGGCATGCTCTAACCACCGATTACGCCGATACCTCCGCCATCAAGGGGAACTCGCTCGAAGTGGCCCTGGATTGGCTCGCCGCCGGCCTGGATCCGGAGCGCTGCACGCTGTTTATCCAGTCGCATGTACCGCAGCACGCCGAATTACACCTGCTTTTTTCCATGATCACGCCGCTGGGCTGGCTGGAACGCGTGCCCACCTACAAAGAACAGCGCGACAACATCAAGGACAAAGACCTGGGAACTTACGGATTCTTGGGCTACCCCGTATTGCAATCGGCTGACATCCTGATCTACAAGGCCGATTACGTTCCCGTAGGCGAGGATCAGGTGCCGCACGTGGAGTTGACGCGGGAAATCGCGCGACGCTTCAACATGTTCTATCAAAGCGGACGCTCTTACGTGTTCCCTGAACCGCAGCCCCTGCTCACGCCGGCCGCCAAGCTTCCTGGCACGGACGGGCGCAAAATGTCGAAGTCCTACGGCAACACCATCCTGCTCACCGATCCCGAACCCGTAGTCCGGCAAAAGCTGAAGACCATGGTCACGGACCCGGCCCGCATCCGGCGCAGCGATCCCGGCAATCCTGACATCTGCCCGGTGGGAGATTTGCACAAGATTTTCAGCGACCAGCCCACCATCGCCAAGGTGTGGGAAGGCTGCAAAACCGCCGGAATTGGCTGCATTGAGTGCAAAAGCTGGGTGGCGGAGGCCTTGGTGGCCGTCCTCAACCCCATGCAGGAACGCCGAAAAAAATACGAGGACAATCCCCGCCTGGCATGGGATATTCTGGAGGCAGGTTCCAACAAAGCACGCAAGGTAGCCGGCGCCACCATGGACGAGGTGCGCGAAGCCATGCATATGTCGCTGGATTTCGCGGCACCCCCCCAAGCGGCAAAGAAGCGGTAATCCGGG
Organism: Terriglobales bacterium; assembly: GCA_035295475.1. Taxonomy (GTDB): domain Bacteria; phylum Acidobacteriota; class Terriglobia; order Terriglobales; family Acidobacteriaceae; genus JAICWP01. The sequence continues at coordinate 4,005 of DATGIY010000433.1, read as the reverse complement.
AGTCAGATATCAAGGGGTCGGGATTTAGCAATAACGCTGTGGCGCGGGCGCCCCGCCCGCGAAATCATTTTGCTGATGCCTGACTCCTGACTACTTCATCATGACCGAACCGAATACGAACGTCGCGGCACAACACGAAGCGCCGCCCAAGCCGGTGCAGAAGGATAGCGATTTCCCCTTTGCCGTTACCGTAGGCGAAGTTTACGACGGCCCTCTGGACTTGCTGCTCGATCTGATCCGCAAGCAGGACATTGACGTTTACGACATTCCCATCGCCAAAATCACGGCGCAATATCTTACGTATGTAGAGCGCATGCGGCAGTTGGACGTCAACGTAGCCGCGGATTTCATCTACATGGCGTCAGTGCTGATCCACATCAAGTCCAAGATGCTGCTGCCGCGTGACCCGGATGCGCCGGCAGACGCACAGGAAGATCCTCGCGCCGAACTGGTGAACCGGCTGCTGGAGCACGAGAAATTCAAAACTGCGGCGCAGATGCTTTTGCAGAAACAACAGATCGAAGACGCCGTACTGACAAATCCCGCCATTCGCGAGTTTATTGACGCCGAGGGAACGGAGCCGGAGCTGGCGGCGGACGTCATCGACCTGGTGCGTACTTTTCAGCAGATTCTGCAGCGCGCCAAGACCCGGCCGGTGCTCGAGGTTAATGAGGAAACGGTTACGGTTTCGCAGATGATCGATTTCCTCCGCCGCCGCTTGATGTCGGAAGATAAGCCTATAAGGCTGAAGCAGCTGTTGCGCAACCTGCAATCGCGGCAGGCGCTGGTTTGCATGTTTCTCGCCATGCTGGAGCTGGTTCGGCTGCAGGCAATTCAATTACGGCAGGAGGCCCTGTTCGGCGAAATCCTGGTGCGCAAGCACACGGAATTCGACAACGTAATGGGCGAGCAAAGCGCCGTCCGCGATGACTGGCGGTAATTCTTATGTCTCAGCCGCCCCGCCCGGTATGACTGCAATGCGCAACAAGAAATTGATTTCATTATGAGTATCAAAGCTAAAATCGAAGCCATCATTTATGCGGCGGAAGAGCCGGTCAGCCTGGAACACATCACCAGCCTGTTAAAGGAAACCGTGGTAGCCGAAGAAGGCGGCCAACTGGCGGACGCCGAAGTCAAGGCCCGGGTACGCGCCACCATAGAGGAACTGAGCACGGAATACGCCGGCTCCGAACGCGCCATGGAAATCCGCCAGGTGGCGGGCGGCTATCGTATGGCCACCAAGCCTGAGCATCATGATGTCGTGCGCGCCTTTGCCAAGAGCCTGAAGCCGCCAGTGCGGCTCTCCCTGCCCGCCCTGGAAACGCTCGCAGTCATCGCCTACAAACAGCCCGTCACCGTGCCCGAGATCAGCGAAATTCGCGGCGTGGATTCCAGCGGCGTCATTGCTACCCTGCTGGAGCGCAAACTGGTAACCACCGCCGGGCGCAAAGCAGTGATCGGGCGGCCTATTCTCTATAAGACTACGAAGGAATTTCTGCTGCGCTTCGGCTTGAAAGATGTGAGCGAATTGCCCAGCATGGAAGAATTCGAAAAGCTGGCCAGCGAGGCCCTGCAACTCGATATGGCGGGCGGCGTGGCGGATGCTACCGGCGTCCCTGATGTTCCAGAAGCTCCTACCGAAGCTCCGACACAGCCCGAACCCGCGGCGCTCGAATCGCAACCCACTGACGCGCCCGTGAGTGATAGCGAGAACGAAGCCGCCATCGCCCGCGAGGAAGCGGCCGGAGATTAGATCGCCTGGTTTGTTGTGAGTGTTCTCCTGCGGACCTTTGTCATGCAGCGCACGCCAGTCAGCGATCAGCAAACCGCGGGGATGTCGTACAAGGCCTTGCGCTGATCGGTCCTGTCTTTACAATCGCCGCGTAAACCCCGGTTTGCTACTGGCGAACCGGCATCCGACAGGAATTTGCCTGTTCCCTTTTTCCCGGCGGCACATCTGAGTATGCGATGGGATTAGAACGGCTGCAGAAGATCATTTCGGCCGCAGGCATCACTTCGCGCCGCAAGGCGGAACAGTTGATAGCCAGCGGGCAAGTGTCGGTCAACGGCCAGGTAATTACCGAACTGGGCAGCAAAGCCGATCCCGAGCACGATCACATTCGCGTGTCCGGCAAGTTGTTACGCGGCCCCGAGCATCACGTTTACTTGCTGCTCAATAAGCCTAAGGGCTTTGTCACCACGGCCGCCGATCCCGAGGGACGGCCCACGGTCATGGACCTGCTGCAAGGCGTAAGCACGCGCGTCTACCCTGTAGGCAGGCTGGATTACGCGAGCGAAGGCTTATTGTTGCTGACCAATGACGGTGACCTAGCCAACAATTTGACCCGCGCTTCCTCCCACGTACCCAAGACATATCTGGTAAAAGTGAGCGGGCAGCCGAGCGACGAGAGTGTGTCCCGGTTGAGTTCTGGCGTAGTCTTGCGCGAGCCGGGGAAAGCGCCGGTGAAAACCGCGCCCTGCAAGATCCGACTGGTGCGCGACGCCCCCAACCCCTGGTACGAGATCACGCTCATAGAAGGCCGTAACCGGCAAATCCGCCGCATGTTCGAGGAAATCGGACATCACGTGGAAAAAATCAAGCGCGTGCGCTACGGGCCACTGGAACTTGATGTCGCACCCGGCGAATATCGACGCTTGTTGCCGGCAGAGGTGCAGAAATTGCAATCGGCAGCCGGAATCCCCCGGCAACAATCGCGCGAAAAACGCGCCTAGGCGCGCTTCCTGGAGCGGCGCGGCGCGACGCTCTTCCTGACTCGTTTCTTAGGCCGCGCTTCTTTCGGATTCAGGTGCTCTTGATCCAGATTCGGTTCGTCCGGATGCAGACCCCAGCCTTCGGTTCCGGTAGTTGGCCCGGAAGGATTGATATTGGGATGAGCGCGCGTGGGTTTGTCGCCGAAGGGGTTGATATCGGGATTGATCGGCTTAGCCATCCTGCTCTGTGATGCCGCTGCACTGGAAAAAAGCTGCTACACCCCGTACGCTCGCAATCGTTCTCGCCCTATGTCTGTAACACAAATCCTGTTGGCGACATCTTAGTGGGGTCGCCCTATGGCCGATTTCAGCAAGCTGGTGCCAGAATATGTACGCACCCTGGCGGGCTACACGCCGGGAAAGCCGGTTCGGCAGGCGGAACAGGAGAGCGGCGTGCGCTGCATCAAGCTGGCGTCCAACGAAAACCCCTTCGGGCCGTCGCCCCGGGCGGTAGAGGCCATCCGCGAGGCTGCCGAGCAGGCCCACTTCTATCCCGATAATGATGCCGTGGAGTTGCGGCTCAAGCTGGCTGAGCGTTTTGAAGCGAAAGCCGAGCAGGTTCTGGTAACCGCCGGCTCCACGGAACTGATCAACGATCTGGCGCGCATCCTCTTAGCGCCCGGGCTCGATGCTATTACCAGCCAGCGCTCGTTCATCATCTATCCCATTGCCACGCAGGCGGCTGGCGGCCGGCTGATCGAAGCCGCTATGCAAAACAATGGATTTGACCTGGATGCGATCTTAACCGCGATCAACCAGAACACCCGCCTCGTTTATCTGGCCAATCCCAACAATCCCACCGGAACCATGTTTGATGCCGCCGCTTTCGATCGCTTTCTGGACAAAGTGCCGAATAACGTAATCGTGGCCCTGGATGAGGCTTATTGCGATTTCGCCGCTTTCTTCGCAGCTGCTCGCGGCGTCGTGTATTCCCGTTCCCTGGACTATGTGCGGGCGGGGCGGCAAAACCTGGTCGTGCTGCGCACGTTCTCCAAAGCGCATGGGCTTGCCGGTCTGCGTATTGGATACGGCCTGGGGCCCGCGGAACTGATGGGCTACCTGGGCCGCGTGCGCACCACCTTTTCCGTTTCTTCCGTCGCCCAAGCCGCGGCGCTGGCGGCGCTCCAAGACGAGCACCACGTGCGCCGTGCGCTGGAAAACAATGCCGCGGGAGCGGAATATCTCACCCGCGCCTGTGGTGAGATGGGCTATCGCGTAGCCCCGACCTGGGCG
>DATGIY010000432.1:0-3454 GCA_035295475.1 Terriglobales bacterium | reverse complement strand
CAATGGTGTCGCCGGCTGCCTGCAGAAAAAGTGTCATGTCAAACTTAGCCACTCTATGCGGCGATGGCTCGAAGGGTTGCACTTCCAGCCCCGGCAACTCCAGCCTGGCTTCCGTCGCGTTCTGCCAGGCGAACATCACCTGAAACAGAGGACTGTGGGCCAGGCTGCGCACCGGCTGGGCCAGTTCTACCACTTGCTCGAAGGGAATATCCTGATGCCGCTGTACCGCGAGTGACTGCGCTTTGGTTTGTTCAAGTAGTTCGCTGACGCTGGGAAACCCGACAGGTCCAGACGCAGGGCCAGAGTGTTTACGAAAAACCCGATCAGGTTCTCAATCTCGGTTCGTCCGCGATTGGCCACCGGAGAACCAATCACCACATCCTGCTGCCCGCTCAATCGCGCCAGCAAAATGGCCCACCCCGCCAGTAGCGTCATGTACAGGGTTGTGCCCTGACGCCGACTAAGCCCCTTCAACCCTGACGTCAACTTCTCCTCCAATACCACCGGCAGCATAGCTCCGGCATAGCTCTGCTGCACCGGGCGGGGATGATCCGTCGGCAACCCGAGCAACGCCGGCGCACCCGCCAGTGTGGTTTTCCAGTAGGCGGCCTGCTGTTGCAGAATCTCGCCCTCGATCCACTGCCGTTGCCATACCGCGTAATCGGCGTACTGTATCTCCAACTCCGGCAGGGGATCGGCTTCCCCGCGTAAAAACGCTCTGTAGAGTGCGTTCAGTTCTCTGGCCAGCACGCCCGTCGACCACCCGTCCGAAACAATGTGGTGCATGGTGATCTGCAACACATGCTCGTCTTCAGCCAAACGGATCAGCCGCCCGCGAATCAGCGGACCTGTTTCCAGGTCAAACGACGCTCCGGCTTCCAGTTCGCGGAGAGCGGCCAGTTCCGCTTCCACATCGTTGTGCCCGCGCAGGTCGTGTTCGATAAGACGGAAGCTGCTCTCTTCGACAGCGCCGATCTCCTGCACCGGTTCTCCGTCGCGGAAGGCGAATGTGGTGCGCAGCACTTCATGGCGAACCACGATCCGGTCCAGCGCCCGGCGAAGAGCGGTGCGGTTGAGATCACCCTTCAGATGCAGGCCGAAGGGAATGTGATAAGCCGCGCTGGCCCCTTCCATCTGCGCCAGGAACCACAGCCGCTGCTGCGCAAACGACAGCGGCGGACGCCCGCTTCGTTTTGCCGGCATGATGCGCGAAAGTTCGGCATGTGCAGCACCCTGGAGATGACAAGCCAGATCGGCCAACTCGGCATGCGCGAACAGATCGCGGATCGCCACTTCCACACTCAACACTCGCTGCAGGCGGCTGACGACCCGCACGGCCAGCAGGGAGTGTCCGCCCAAATCGAAGAAGTTATCGTGGCGGCCCACCTTCTCCAGATGCAATACCTCAGCCCACACCTCGGCCAGCTTCGTTTCTATCTCGCCCACCGGTGCTTCATACCTGCGTGCCGCATAGGCCTCCTGTTCCGGCATAGGCAGCGCCTTGCGGTCCAGCTTGCCATGCGCATTTTGGGGAAGCGCCTCCATTCGCATGTATGCGGTAGGCACCATGTAGCCCGGCAATGTCGCCATTAATTTCTGGCGCAGTTGCTCCGGAGTTACCTGGTTCCCGATTTCCTCATTGCTCGGTTGGCAGGTGTAATATGCAACCAGCCGTTTCTCTCCTCGTCCATCATCTCTGGCCAGCACGACTGCTTCCCGTATTCCTGAGCACTGTCTCAGCCGCGCCTCAATTTCTGTCAGCTCAATACGGAAGCCGCGAATCTTCACCTGGTCATCGTTGCGTTCAAGAAATTCAATGGTCCCATTCGGCAGTCTGCGCCCAAGGTCTCCGGTTTTATACATCCGCGCTGCCGGCTCGGCTGAGAACGGGTCCTGCACAAAACGCTCCGCGGTCAAATCGGGCCGGTTCAGGTATCCCCGCGCCACTCCCGCGCCGCTCACGTACAATTCGCCCGCAACTCCTGCAGGCACGGGCTGCCTGTTGGCATCAAGGATGTAAATCCGTGTATTCGCAATGGGCCGCCCAATCGGAATAGAACGTGTTTCATTTACACGCTCCACGATCTCGAACGTGCAGCAGCCTACAGTCGTTTCGGTTGGGCCGAAGTGATTTATCAGGCGGACGTTAGGAAAGCGGCGTTGCCACAAGAGAACATCAGACGGAATAAGCGCTTCGCCGCCCATCATGAGGGCGGCAGTTGGCGCTTTCGTAGCAGCCTGAGGGATGAGTTGGTTCAGGAGCTTCAGATGGGAGGGTGTAACTTTTATCAATGTATGGCAGAAGTTCCCAGAGGAAAACAAACCGGCAAGACACTCCATCTCCGACCCGCGAGGCAGCAACGTCAATGTCTGCCCTGCCACCAATGGACCAAACAAGGTTGTGATTAGCCCATCAAAGCCGATGGAGTGAATAGCGGGCGATCCGAAACCTGTCTGGTGGTAATAGGACTGGTCAGACCAGTGCAAATAATTCGATAGATTCCTGTGCTCGATCATTACCCCTTTGGGTTTACCCGTAGATCCGGAGGTATAGATCAAGTAAGCAAGATGGTCTGATTTGAGCCCGACGGCCGCGCGGTCCAGATTATTGTGTGGCTGCTCTTTCCAGCTGGCGTCCCTGTCGAGGTCCAGTACAGCCATTCTTTTTGAAATGGGAGGCAATGCAGAACGCAAGTGTTTCTCGGTCAACAACACAACCGGAGCGCTGTCTTCAAGCATAAATTGCAAACGTTCTGCCGGGTACGACGGATCCATGGGCACATAAGCGCCGCCGGCCTTCAACACCGCCAGGATGCCGGCTATCATTTCTATGCTGCGCTCGGTACAAATGCCTACGCGCGTCTCCGGCTTCACGCCTAATTTGCGCAGGTAATGTGCCAGTTGGTTGGCACGGCGGTTCAGTTCCACGTAGGTAAGTTCTCGCTCGGCCTCTACAACAGCCAGCATTTGCGGAACTTTGCGCGCCTGCGCTTCAAATAATTCATGCATCAACAAATGATCTGCATACCGGACCGCAGTGTCATTGCATTCATGAAGCACTCGCCGGCGTTCCTGCTCGTTCAGGAGAGGCAATGTGTCGATTGACTCGGCGTGGCCGGCGGCCATGGCACGGAGCAGCGTGTGCAGGCATCCCAGATAGCGTTCAATTGTCTGACGCTCGAACAAAGACGTTGCGTAGGTGATCCCGCCAATGATTTTTTGTCCCACCGGCTTAAACGTCAAGATAAGGTCGAACTTGCTCATTACACCGGCTGGCGGCAGTGGCTGGACTTCCAGATCCGGAAGTTCGAGTTGCGCTTCCGAAGCATTTTGCCAGGCAAACATCACCTGAAACAGAGGACTGTGGGCCAGGCTGCGCACCGGTTGGGCCAGTTCTACCACTTGCTCAAAGGGGATATCCTGATGCCGCTGTGCCGCGAGTGACTGCTCTTTG
>DATGIY010000431.1:0-3497 GCA_035295475.1 Terriglobales bacterium | reverse complement strand
TGACTCCTGTTCACGCCGCCTCCGACAATTCAGCTGTTTCACCCAATGATTCCGATACCACACCCGTGGTCCAGCAGACGGATGCCACCGGCAACGCTGATCCAACAACTGCCTCATCTGATAATGGCGGCAATCAGCAAGCCATGGAAAGCCCGGGTTCGAGTTCGGAAATGCTGTTCTTCGATGCCGACAGCGCAGTTGTCACCAATGCCAATGGCGAGAAGCTGGCGGCCATATCGAAGCGTCTAATGCAGGATCCGCATGCGATTGCTCTCATAGAAGGCCACACCGATAACTCCGGAGTTGAAGCCTACAACCTTGACCTGTCCACGCAGCGGGCTATGGCGGTAAGAAACCTCCTTATTCACCGCTATAATGTTTCCCCGGTCCGGGTCAGTACGATCGGAGCAGGCTCCTCCGCGCCACTCACCAGCAACCTGACCCCCTCGGGGCGCGCTTCCAATCGCCGGGTTGAAATCAGAATTGTGCGGCCACAACTGAGCACACCCTGAGGACAAATCCTCGGAACCGTCAATTGTCTTGCCGCCACTTGGGACAGGAATTCTTTTCAGCGCTTTCTGGACTGCCTGGCGCACTGCCTTTGCGAATCCTCTCATAATGCAGGCAGCGAAAAAGGCGATAAGCGAGGGTTTGTTTTTTTGCGAGGAATCCTTGCCGGTTCAGTTCGTCCTGCGAAGTCCGGGGTACGGCTGGGCAACACACCAGCAGTTCACGATTCCCGACTGACGCCTCGCTTGCCAGTGCTCCCAGCAGCCGCGGACAAGCGTCGCTGGGATTCCGAATCGGCCAGCATTCGTACATTTCGAAAGCATCCTTGCCATCCGCCAGGACCGCCGATGTAGCCCCCACGGTCCGGCTAGCGCTCCATCCGATCAGTACCACCCTACCTGACTGCCAAACGAGGTGCGCGCGGTCTCCTTTCTTCAGCCGCTCTCGGCACGCTCGCAGCCCCGGAAGTGAAAGTTCCGGATGCTCTCGCGCCAGGTCCGCCAGCTCACTTAGCCGGCCGGGCGTGACGGTTAGCTTGGAATCCGAAATTGCATCGGCGTTTTGAACTCCCGTTCCATTTCCACCGCCGGAAGTGAACCAGGTAGTGACGTTTCGATTCCACAGACGGTTCCAGATCCAAGCCGCGGACGACCGAATCACATAGCCGCTCAGTTCTCCCGTTTGGTTTGCCCGTTGCAGACATCGCCAAGTGCTGCGTTTCCAGATCCACACGGAACGAAAAAACCGGAAAAAAGACTCGTGAGTCCGGACAACATGCTGGGTAAGGGCCTTCACACCGCATAACCGAGCTTGCAGGGTCCTGGCAAAAAGCCGCAGCCGTCCCCTTACACCCGGACGCTGCAGGTAAAGAGTGCGGCTGGCATAGACGTGCGTGGCAAAACGTTTCTTGAAAAATTCGTCTCCGCGAAGGAAATCGAGTTCCCGCTCCACGTTACTTCGCGCGTAGAGAAGTAAATGGTGAAGCAGTACTTCTCCCGGGGCATACTCTTCCGCATCGACGTCGAAAGTCTGCTGATAGTAAGCGTATTTTCCGTTTACCTGGAACCCCAGGCTCCAGGCCAAAGGCCGACCGTTTAATTCCAATACTCCTAGGCGCGCTTCTCGCCGAACATCCAACTGTGCCACCAGAGCCCGTATCATGCTGCGCATCTCGGGACGTTCGAAGCAGCTGGTTTTCGCCAAGACGGCGCACCTGCGCTGGTGGGCGCGAAACAGCTCCGTCAAATGCCGCTGCGCTTCTTCGTTATTCTCGATGTGACGAAAAGTCACCATTCCCGCTTTGCCCAATTTTTGCACCCGACGCCGCAGGTGTTTGCCGGCCAGAAGCGAGTCGATTACCTGGTCCCGCCTTTCGCCGAGCAGAATCGTGGGACAGGTGTCCGTAATCGTGGTCTGCAACCGGCAACGCCATTTCCGCGGTAATGCAGCCGCGGCATGCAATAAGGTACTGTCGGGGCGTAAGTACTCCAGGACGCATTCCTTCCACTCGGGAACGCACCGCAATAATAGATCCAGAGCATGGGACAGCAAATGGTCGCGGCGGGGATGACGGCACAGGATGTCGGAATAGTCGGCTTCCGGCGATCCCAGAAACCGCAGCGTGCTACCGCTCAGCACCAGAGGCAGAATCAGAACGACTTCACGAGCCTGATAAAGCACCAGGACCCGCAGTTTAAAGTTATCGCCAAAAGCTTGCCACCACGCCCGGGCCCAAGCGAAGCACTGAAAAATTTCTGCTGCCGGGTCCGACTGCCACAGGCGATCCCAGGCTGGGGCCAGTTGCTCCAGCCTCTTGAAGTCGGTGATGACCTCGTACTCGAACTCAGCCGCCCCCGCTGCCATCTCGGGTAGAGTCTGGCCAGGGTCTACTGGGCACAGAAGAGGCATAGGTTGGGGAACCCCCACACGCAGCGCGGCCTGCGAGAGCTGCATTCTATCTCCCGCACCACAACCTGCTGTGACAAAGGTCACAAAATGCCGGTTATTTTTGGGGAAGCTACTTTCCTGCAGCCTAAGCGCAAAATTGTGATACCGCGTAGTTTACTTTCGCCCGACAACCGGGGCGTTCGACATAGGCAACAGTATCTAAGCCGCACGTCCGCACACGCATTGAACCGTCTTTGCCTGGAGAGCCAGGCTAGGAACGCTGCGTAACGCCGCGAGCTCTCGGATGATTGCCTTCACAAATTCACTCGCCAACTTCGAGGTCGTGATCTTCAGTAACTTGGTTTTCGGTCGGCACCGAAAGTAATCTCTGACAAGCACTGTCGATTCTCATGGCCGTGCTGGATTTGGAATTCGGGAATGCCGCCGGGAATACAGCGCTACCAACGAACACGCATGGTCCTGCCGCTGCGAGTTTCTACCAGCCAGGGTGATGGTGTAGCCGCTCTTATCCTGGCGCATACCGTTGACATCAGTAAGGTGGGAGCTCAACTGGGTGGTCTAAGCCTGGAACTTGCTCCCGGTGACATCATCACCCTGCACCGCCGCCAGAGCAAAGCTCAATTTCGAATTGTCTGGAGCAAACGGCTGGGGCCTTCCGAGGTTCGAGCCGGGATTGAAGCGCCTACTCTGGACAAAAATTTCTGGGGAGTGGAACTGCCAGCCGAGCAGCCCCGCCTGCATTTCATGAATCCGGCAGAAGCTTCGGTCACGACCAATTCCAGGATTGCCCGAGTCCGTCCCCTCCAGGCGTTGCGCAGGCATCTGCGCGGCGTAGCGGCAATCGGCGCTTGCTTCGCCCTCCTGGCCGGAACTTGGGCCCTGCACATGGAGCACACTCCGCTGGAGAAGCTGCCCTTGTTTTCGGCTGTGCCTTCGGTGCCCACAGAACTCCTCAGTTTCAAGGTGGCGCCCCGGCAGCGAAGTGGCACTGATTCTGTGCGCATCATTTCCTCTCGAGCGCCGGCTCCGGCATCGTTTCTGCAGGTTGCAGCCGCGCCCGAGGGCCGGCCCATTTATCC
>DATGIY010000430.1:0-2068 GCA_035295475.1 Terriglobales bacterium | reverse complement strand
GACCTCGCTGGCCGATTTCTCCGGCTGCGGCACCACCCACTTCACTTTGCCGGAATCGATTTCGTCCATGGCAATGCGGCAGGGCTTGCGCGATACGGTTTCGACCATGGGCTTGGCGCCGGACTGCAGCTGCCGCGCCCGCCGGGCGGCTACCAGGATGTAGCGATAGTTACTGTCGAACCCTTCGATCAGTTTCATGACACCTCCATACTGCCACCGTTAGCTGGGAGTCGCCGATAAAGCGAAAGAAGCCAGGATGGGCTGCAGCCGCTCGCGGATGTTGGGCAGCAGGCAGCGTTCAGCCGTGGCCAGGGTGCGCTTATCGCCGTTGGATAGTTTCGCCCCCGAACGGCGCAGGCGCTCGGAAAACACAATCGCCTTAAGCTCGTCAATGGATTCTTCCAGGCGGTCGTTGATCAGAATATAGTCGTAACTCTGGTAATTCTCAATCTCTTTCGCCGCCGTTAGTAACCTGCGCTGGATCACCTCTTCCGCGTCCAGGCTGCGGTTCCGCAAGCGCCATTCCAGGGTTTTCTTGTCCGGTGGGAGGATAAAGATGCTCACCGCCTCGGGAATCTTCTTCTTGATCTGTGCCGCTCCCTGCACATCGATGTCCAGCAGCAGGTCCTGCCCGCTCTGCTTGGCCTCCTCCAGGAAGCGCTTGGCGGTGCCATAGAAATTGCCGAAAACCTCGGCCCATTCCAGAAATTCGCCGCGGGCCTTCATTTCCTTGAAGTCTGGCACCGGGACAAAGAAATATTCCCGCCCATTCTGCTCGCTGCCGCGGGGACGTCGCGTCGTATAGGAAATGGAGAAATTCAGGCCCGGCACCAGTTTGCGCAATTCGTTTACCAGCGTCGATTTCCCCGACCCCGAGGGCGCCGAAATGATGTACACCAGGCTCATTCGATGTTTTGCACCTGCTCGCGTGACTTCTCAATCTCCGCTTTCATGGCCAGCCCGATCTGGGTGATGCTCAGGGCCTCGCCGGCCACTCCCGTAGTCTTGGAGAGCAGGGTGTTGGCTTCGCGATTCATTTCCTGCAGAAGGAAATCCAGCTTCTTGCCGGTTTCACCGCCGGTATCGAGCAGGCCCAGAAAATGGCGCACGTGGGTGTTGAGCCGCACTAGTTCTTCCTGGATATCGCTGCGCTCCGCCAGCATGGCCGCTTCCTGCAGCAGCCGCTCCGGCTCCGCCTGCGCCCCTACCAATTCCTGGATGCGCGCACGCAAACGGTCGAGATGAGCCTGCAGCATACCGCCGCGCAGTTTTTCCACTTCCGCCGCCGCCGTCTCCAGCCGCGACATGCGCTCCCGCAGTTCCTTCTCCATGCCCCGGCCTTCTTCGGCGCGCATCTGGTTCAGGCGAACCAGCGTCTCGTTGACCTTGGCCAGCACCGCGCTTTGCAGTTCTCCGTCCTGTGATGCCGCGGCGGAGGCATCCAAAGCTCCGGGCATCTTCAACACTGCATTCAGGTCGGGCTCGCCGCTGATGCCGAACTCTTTGGCCAGCCCGCGAAAGGTCTCTACGTAACCGCTGACCAGCTGGCGGTTGACCGCCAACCCCTGCTGCGCGACGGGTTCGAGGGTTAGCGTGACCTCCACATGTCCGCGCGCCATTTTTTCCTTGAGCAGCCGGCGCAGGCTCATTTCCAGCTCGCCGCAATCGGACGGCATGCGGAAATGCAAATCCAGAAACCGATGATTCACCGACTTCAGCGCCAGGGTGAAGCCCAGACGGCCATTGACCTGTCCTTTGGCTTGCGCAAACCCGGTCATGGAGTGGATGGCCATAGGGCTCAGCTCTCCACCGACCCAGCCTGCACTTTTTGCGTTTCCAGATCGACGAACTGCAGGTTATACAGCCGGCGATAGGTGCCCAGGTGGCTCATCAGATCTTCGTGAGTTCCGATATCGGTGATCACGCCGCCCTCCAGCACCACGATACGATGGGCGTGCCGCACGGTGGAGAGGCGGTGAGCGATCACGACCACGGTGCGCCCGCGCATGAGGTTCTGCAACGCCGATTGCACCAGGGCTTCCGATTCGCTGTCCAGCGCCGAGGTGGC
>DATGIY010000429.1:0-3855 GCA_035295475.1 Terriglobales bacterium | reverse complement strand
AGGCTATGGCGCCAAAACCATGCCTGGAGTGCGGGAGGCGATCGAGCAGAAGCGCTGGCCGGAAGCCAATGAGGAAATAGCCCGCGTGGCCAAAGTGCTGGATAACGAGAGCGCGCTGATTGAATCGGCTGCAGCCGAACTGGGTGGCATTAAATAGCCGGCCCTTTACCGGGGCAGAGCGTACCGGGCAAGAGGATCACGCGGCCGACCGGCCGCCAATTTATCGAGCTCAGGTGAACTTGCCGGAGCCGCCGCAAGCCCCGGCGGAAAACGTGGAAAACTGGCGCTCCACCCTGGTGGAATGACAACGGGGGCATTCCAAATCGCTATCCGCGTCCTGCATCCGTCTCAGCAACTCAAAGATGTAGCTGCACTTGCCGCACTGGTACTCGTATAAGGGCATACCTAGATAAACGCTTCCGAACGAATTCTATTACAGAGAATCTTCTTTACCTGGAACCTCAGGAGGAGAGGCGTCCAGCAACGCCTAGCAGGCGATTGGCAGATCTGAGGTTGAGCCAGCAGGCACTGACAAACAACAACGTGGTGAAGATGGTAAAGAGCGGCCTGCAATCACAAACGGCTGGCGATAATGGCGGCTAACTGCTTGCCGGCGTCGGCATTCTGATTGGCCATGCGGAGGTCGATGTTGACCATAACATCGCCTTTACGCACCATTACCCCCGAGCCCATGGGTTCGACGTAGGTTTCATCCCCTACCCCCGCCACCGGGGTAAAGGTATCCATGCCGCCGGAGATGCTCTTAAGCGCGCCGTGGCTGAGTTTCATGGCCAGCGTGCCGCCTTCCCAGGTGACTTGAATCGCAACACGGCGCGACCCGCCGAAATCATAAACGCACGTATCCCCTTCGTGTTCGGCGTGGAGTACTGGGGCGCGAAAGGCAGCAGCCACTTCGGCTTTGGTCGCTAACCGGCAAGCGTCACGGTTGCCCGCATACGGTTTGGCGTTCAGCCCCATGTTTTGCGAAAACTCGTGGGCGCGTTTTTTGATGCGGTAGCCGATATAGAAACAGCTGCCCGCTGCTGCCAGGACAAAGAACGTGAGCACTCCAAGAATGGCAAAAATGATCTTTGCCGCCCCCCCTCCCCCTTTGGCAGGGGCTGAGGCCGTAGGCATTGTCGTTGGTCTTGTCATGGGCGCCGGCGGGGCCTGGGGAAGGGGTGCCGATGTGGGGGTTGAGGCCGGCGCTGCGGCCACAGCCTGACCACATTGTGCGCAGAACCTGATTCCAGGATCGAGTTTTCCGCCGCAATTTACGCAAAATGCGCCCATGGGATGACTCCTGAGATCGGATTTGACTTTGCTAATTCCTTACAAGGGCCTGAGCCAGCGCTGCCCATTTCCCGTGCTGCTGAAAGGGCCCGCCTGATTGCTGCCTGGATTGATACGCCCGAAGCGCGCACATCTTGCCCCGTTTTTGCTGTGCCGTCAAGCCGAAGCTTGTGTTCTCCTGTAGTTAACGACGTCTGCGGTCAGGTAAACGGTGTTTGACCGGGTGACAGTTATCGCCCGCGTCATCATCTAACCGCAGGATGTCGCCCTTGCGGCTTTCCGTTACTATATTTGCTGCCCAATGAGGCCGAACCCCACCTACGAGTTTCACGTTTCCCGCGCGGCCCGCGACCGCTACCGCTTTGAGCAGACCTTGTTCTCGCTCACCGGCAATGTGGTGTTTGCCAACCTGGCTGCCAGTCGCGAGTTCGCCAAGCGGATGAACCAGGTGCGCGATGCTGAGCGCCATCCTGAACTGGCCGTCAATCCCGGCGCCCTCAATGCCATGGGCCTGATTGACGAAGTGTTGCACGCGCTGGTGGAGCTCTACCGCAGGCAGCGTGATCCCCGCGCCATGCTGGATGCGCTGGCATGGTTCGAGGGCCGGCTGGGCCCGGAGATGCTGCAGCGTACGCTGCTGAGTTTCGCCGACCACTTTCCGGCGGCGACCGTCTATCGCGGCGAGAAAAAGGCAGAGGAGTGGCTGCGCGAGTCAACTGCCGGCGTGCCTCATCGCGCGGTGGCTCTGGAGGAATTGATGCTCCTCTGGCTGGCCAACCTGAACCCTGCGTTCAAGCCCTTCGAGGAGTTGTTCGATGATGACTTGTTGTCCTCCACAACTGCTTATCCCAGGCTCACGGCGGCCCTGCGCGATTACTTCGAAACCCGGCCGCGCTTCGGCCCCGAGAACCAGAATCTGGTAGACATGCTGCGCGCCCCGGCGCTGGCTTCGCCCGACTCGTTGGCCGGGCAATTGGCTTACATCCGCGAAAAGTGGAAAGACCTGCTGGGGGATTTAGTCCGGCGGCTGCTGGTAGCCCTTGATGTACTCAAGGAAGAGGAAGTGGCCATCTGGCTGCGCTTCCATCCGCCCGGGACGCATTTTGGCGGGCCGCCCGGGCTGGGCGATTCCAGCGCGGCTGCCATCCCGCATTATTCCGAATTCGAGTATGAGCGCTTCAGCCCCGACCTGGACTGGATGCCGAGCACGGTGCTCATGGCCAAGAGCGTGTACGTGTGGCTCGACCAGCTATCGAAATCCTACAGCCGCGAGATCCATCGCCTTGACCAGATTCCAAACGAGGAACTCGATCTTCTCGCCCGCCGTGGCTTCAATGCTCTGTGGCTGATTGGCGTGTGGGAACGCAGCAAGGCCTCGCAGCGTATTAAGCAACTGACCGGTAATCCGGAGGCGGTGGCCTCCGCCTACTCGCTTGCCGATTACATCGTGGCCGAAGACCTGGGTGGGGAAGGAGCCTGCGCTAATTTGCGCGATCGTGCCTGGGCGCGGGGCATCCGCCTGGCCAGCGACATGGTGCCCAACCACATGGGCATTGATTCGCGCTGGGTCATCCAGCACCCCGACTGGTTTCTCGCGCTGCCTTACAGCCCGTTTCCTTCCTACACCTTCAACGGTCCCGACCTGTCCAGCGACGGGCGGGTGGAAATAAAGATTGACGACCACTATTTCAACCGCAGCGACGCCGCCGTGGTTTTCCGCCGCCTTGACCGCTGGAGCGGCGACACCCGCTTCATCTATCACGGCAATGACGGCACCAGCTTTCCCTGGAACGACACCGCTCAGCTTAATTACCTGAACCCGGAAGTGCGCGAGGCGGTGATTCAGACCATCCTGCACGTGGCGCGGCTGTTTCCCATCATTCGGTTCGATGCCGCCATGACCCTCACCAAGCGCCACTACCAGCGCTTATGGTTTCCGCAGCCGGGCACGGGTGGCGCCATTCCTTCCCGCGCCGAGCATGGCCTGACCAAGGAGCAGTTCGACGCCGCCATGCCCAAGGAGTTCTGGCGCGAGGTGGTGGACCGCGTGGCCGCGGAAGCGCCCGGCACCCTGTTGCTGGCCGAGGCCTTCTGGCTCATGGAAGGCTATTTCGTGCGCACCCTGGGCATGCATCGGGTGTACAACTCCGCTTTCATGAACATGCTGCGCGACGAAGAGAACGCCAACTACCGCAGCGTGATGAAGAACACACTGGAGTTCGATCCGGACGTGCTCAAGCGCTACGTCAACTTCATGAACAATCCCGACGAGCGCACGGCGGTGGACCAGTTCGGCAAAGGCGACAAATACTTCGGCGTCTGCACCCTGATGGCCACCATGCCGGGACTTCCCATGTTCGGCCATGGGCAGATTGAAGGCTTCGTGGAGCGATACGGGATGGAATATCGTCGCGCTTACTATGATGAGCAGCCCGATCCCTGGCTGGTGGCGCGGCACGAAGCCGAGATTTCCCCGCTGCTGCACCGGCGGGCGCTCTTTGCCGGAGTTGAAAATTTTCTCCTGTATGACTTCTATGCGGAGAACGGCGAAGTGAACGAAGA
>DATGIY010000428.1:0-3262 GCA_035295475.1 Terriglobales bacterium | reverse complement strand
ATATTCTCCCCAATTCCTGCCTGCAATTACAACCCGCCTGCCCCTTCCCGGTGATTGCCCGGCGCCTTATTCTACCCTGCAATTCTTCAGCGATACCACGACAGGTGCGGCTGCTCGCGAATCTTACAGCCATCGTCCGTGTCCCGGTGTTGAATTATCACATCCCCTCTGGTAAGGTGAGCCCAAGCCGCCTGAGATCTCTAATCTTCTACTCGATTTGGAGCACGATACCCTGGACATGCGTTTGCAGAAGCCGTTCGGAGTGGACCGAAGGTGAGCGGGCGCGATGCGGAAAACAGTAGCGCTCGCCAGGGCCGGTCCGCCGTGGATGAGTCGCGTGCTCCTGCCGTCTTTCCTGGCGCTAAAACCTTTCTGACAGGCTCCTTCCCCTATGGGCCGTTACTGGTAACGGGTGTATTGACAATCCTCGCTGTCCGCATGTTCCGCATTCTGAATGCGTACGCGGTGAACATCTTCTTTTCCGACGAGTGGGATTTTCGCCTTCCCCAGTTTCAGGGGGCCTCGCTGTGGCGGATTTTCACTTGGCAGCACGGCCCCCCACGGCTGGGAATCGGCTTTGTGGTGGACACCCTGGTCAATCGCATCACACGATGGGATTCTCGCGGCACCACGTTCCTGGAAGGTGCCGTTATGCTTGCGGCCGCGATTTGCGCTCTTTGGCTGAAGCGCCGCTTGTTTGGCCGTATAACGGTGAGCGACGTCGTAATCCCCATAATCTTTCTTGTTCCTTCCCAGTATTTGGCTTTCGTCGCCACCCCCATTGTGGCCCACGGACCGTTTCCCGCTTTCTTGACCGTACTTTTCTGTTTGGCTTGGACGGTCCGAAATCGGTTGCATCGTTACGCAGTGGTCCTGATTGTCAATTTTCTGCTCATTTATACCGGGTTCGGAACTTTTGTCGGGTTCATCACCCCGGTGCTGTTTGTGGTGGAAATATTTCACACCCTGCAACGGCGAGACCGCTGGTGGATTCCCTTCGCTGCTTTGGCCATCTCTATTCTGTCCTTGGGCTCGTTCTTCATTGGATACAAAGTGGCCCCTGCAGCCGGATGTTTGACCTACGCTCGGGCTCCGCTCTTGCATTATGTGTGGTTCGCGGGGCTGATCTTCGCCAGTTTCTTTTCCCGCTACGGACACTCTTTCCTCCCGTCGTCACTGGGAATTGCAGTCATGGCCGCCATGCTTGTGGCTTGCTGCTGGTATGGTTACCGGTTTCTGCGCCTGCGGACCGATACCCGTCTTGAAGTCACTGGGCTCAGCCTCACCGGCCTTTCCTTGCTGTTTGCCATCAACGCCGCCATCGGCAGAATCTGTTTGGGGATTGACGCCGCGGATGCAGCGCGTTACATGCCCTATCTCACGGTGGGCTTTCTGGGTATTTATTTTTTTGTGTTATCAGTTAGACGTCGCTTCGCCGGTCGGGTTATGGTAGGCATTTTTGTGGTTGCTATGCTGGTTGGCGCCACTCCTTTCACTCCCCGCGATAAGAGGGGCCTGGCCGGGGAACATGCCGGGAAACAAGCTTGGAAAGATTGCTACCTGAAGTACGAAAACGTGGACTATTGCGATACCCGCATTGGCTTTCGCGTTTATCCTATTCCCGCCGCTACCCATCTAGAGCAGAAGTTGCAGTTTTTGAAAGCGCATCACCTCAACCTTTTCAACGGTGATTGAATACATCGCGGCCGCTCCAGTTAAGATCCTACTCTTGTTCAACGGGAAGGTGCCGCTTCAGCGCGCGGCAACCTATACCACTGGATGGGGATACGCGCGCCGTACTCGTGCGGCCCGAAGGTATGAAATGTGAGAGATACAACCGGATCGGCAGTGGTGCCAGAAGCAAACAACCGCGCCACGCCGGCTAGATTCTCCGGAAAAGGACTTAGGATCACGCCTTCGCCGCTATTCGCGCGCAGGACGCGCCATGTGCTTCGACGTCCGGAGCGGAAGGTCAAATCCACCCACATGGGATTCAGCCGGAAAACCAGCGTCCGCAATCTGCCCCACAGGCTCAGGCGAACATTGGCCGCCATCACTAGGCCCTGGGCATCCTGGGGGACAGCCACCGGGTGATTCCAGCGCGCTGTGGTGGAGCCCAGCGGCTGCAGTGGGCCGCACCGCGGCTGCGTGCGGCGTGAAAGCAAGAGCTGTGTAGGTGTCTGCAGGCGCAGGTCGTACCAGTTCAGGAGCGAGCGCCAACTGAGGGGAGTATCAAACATTGGGCTGCGGCCATCCACCGAATACCAGCCCATCAAGACATACTCGGGAGCGCGAGCGCTCTCGCTATAGTGGGCGGCGTTCAGGGAATCCAAAGCCGGCGTATACGCGACGTACATCTCAAAGATCGGCGCGGGGCGCCACTGCCAGCCATTGGCCAACGTTTCAGACACTTCATAGGGTTCGGGGTCTACAGTTCCACCATCAATGATGCGGTGGAACGGCTCGCCCAGGCGCAGAGAAGCCAGGTTGGCTGACCGCTGTCTTCCTAGGCGCTGCCAAGTGCTGGACCAGTGCCAAAATTGGGGCGCGGCCGACCTCACCTCTGCCAAATGCAAGTCATTCCAAACTACTTGCCTGTAGCCTGGCAGCTCGTGAAATACGTAGGCTGTGGCTAGGGCAAGACACACGACTTGGAATCCGATAACCAGTCGGCGATCGCGGCGGGTGGCCGCACAGAACAAGACCAGGAGAGCCGTAACCGCCAGTCGCGGTGCAAATTGAATCGAGTGTGGCATGTCCTGACGCACAAATCCGTGCTTAAAGTCGCCAAACGCCACAAGCAGACTGATCAGCAGTCCCGGCAGCAGGGCGGCGGGCTTCTTCGCCATTAGGGGGATAAGCAGAAACAAGGTTGCCAGCAACCCAAGGGCGATCAAAGTTTGCCAGCGCGGACCCGGCAAGGTCATGGCTTCGGAGAAGGCACCCGCAATTTCCACTGAATAACGTACCCAGGGCACGAAAGAACCGGCACGCCCATTCGCTGCGAGATAGATCACAAAAGTTGAAACAGGGTAAGCAAGCAGAGCTGCAATCGCTTGCCAGCGCAGTCTTCCGCACAGGGGCCAATCCCGCCACGCCGTGAATACCCACACCCCCAGGGCCACCGGTCCGTACTGTACCGCGAGATTGAACCGCAGTAGGGTGGCAATGCCGGCTAGCGCGCCTAAAAATCCAACTTCCAGGTAACGAAAACGTCCAGGAAAGGCCAGAGGCAGGAGGGCAACCGTAAGCAAAGCCAGTT
>DATGIY010000427.1:0-2308 GCA_035295475.1 Terriglobales bacterium | reverse complement strand
AGCAGGCCGGGCGATGCGGTTGAAATTAACGGCCAAAGCAGACGCGTAGCCGGCATCTTGACAACCGGGGGCGCGGAAGACGAGCAGGTGGTAGCGCCGCTGCATATGGCGCAGGAAATCCTGGGGCGCCCTGGCGCGGTGCGCCGGGTCTTCGTCAGCGCGCTGACCAAGCCGGAAGATGCGCTCGCCCTGCGCGATCCCAAGACCATGTCGCCGGCGCTGCTGGAGAAGTGGTCCTGTTCGCCCTACGTGCAGTCCATCGCTTACGTGCTGCAACAGGCCCTTCCCCAGGCGCGGGTGGAACCCATCCGCCAGGTCGCCAGCAACGAAGGCACGGTTCTGCAGCGAATCAAGGGCCTGATGTTTCTGATAACTATAGCGGCGTTGCTGGCGTCCGCGCTGGCTGTTTCCGCCGCTATGGCTACCTCCATTTTTGAGCGCCGTAACGAGATCGGATTGATGAAGGCGCTGGGCGCGGGCAATGCCGGCGTGGCTGCTATTTTCTTCGCCGAAGCGGCGCTGCTCGCGCTTCTCGGAGGATGTGTAGGATTCCTGGGCGGCAGCTTGCTGGCGCATGAAATCGGCCATAGCATCTTCAACTCCCGGATCGGGATCGATCCCGTGCTCTTCCCTATCGTTTTGGGTGTCGCCATCTTGGTGACCTTCCTGGGCAGCGCTGCCGCCATCCGCCGCGCTATGCGCTTTGATCCGGTTTACGCGCTGAAGGCCGATGCATGAGCCACTCGCCACAAACTCGCTCTGCTTCTCGTAGTTCCGGCAAGCGCGGCATGTTTCTGCGCATGCTGCTGCGGGCTTCACTGGTGCGCCGCGGTCGCGCCCTTTCGGCTCTGCTGGCGGTGGTAGTGGCGGCTACTGTTGCCACCGCCATGCTGAACCTCTACCTGGATGTGCAGGCGAAACTGCGGACCGAATTTCGCAAGTACGGCGCCAACATGGTGGTCGTCGCCAAGGATGGCCAAGCGCTTCCCGCTGGCGCCCTGGCGACCGTGCAGACGGCATTGGCCGGCCGTGGGGTGGCGGCACCATTTGCTTATGTGGTCGCCACCACGAGCTCTGGTTCGCCGGTTGTGGTCGCGGGCACCGATATGGAGAAAGTGCGCCAGCTCGATTCCTGGTGGGCCGTTTCGGCCTGGCCAGGGGCTTCCGGCGAAGCCCTGCTGGGGACGCGAGCCGCCGCCGTAGTCAGCCCCCAAGGGAAGCCTTTCGACTTAAGCTTCCATGGCCAAGCTATTCATCTGAAACCCGCCGCTACGCTGGCCACTGGCGCCGAAGAAGACAGCCGCGTGTATCTCCCGCTTTCCGATTTCACGTCGTGGACCGGGGTGCAGCCCTCCACCATCGAAATTGGGGCCAATGGCTCGGCGGCGCAGGTGACGGCCATCATGAAGCAGATTGCTGCGGCCGTGCCCGGCGCCGAAGTCCGCCCGGTTCGCCAGATCATGGAGGCCGAAGGCCGGGTTCTGGGCAAGACCCGCTCTACCTTGCTGGCTGCGGCCGCGCTGATTATCCTCACCGCGGCCCTGTGCGTGCTGGCCACCCTGACCGCCTGGGTACTTGACCGGCGCCGCGATTTTGCCATCATGAAGGCGCTGGGCGCTTCCGAGCGCCTGATTACCGCTTTTTTCGCCGCCGAGGCCGCCACGATCGGCGCTTTGGGCGCCTTGCTCGGCTACGGCATTGGGATTGGCGCCGCCGCCTGGATCGGACGCGCCAATTTTCAGGCATCTATTTCGCCACGTCTGAGCGTCCTTCCCAGCGTGTTTGTGGGCAGTGTTGTGGTAGCCTTGCTCTCCGCCACCTTGCCCCTGGCCCTGCTGCGGAGGGTGCAGCCGGCCACGATTTTGCGAGGGGAATAACCATGATCCGACTGGAACACGTCAGCAAGCTGTACCCGGCGAAAGCCGAGGAGAACGGCGGCGTGATTCGCGCGCTGGACGACGTGTCCCTCACCGTCATGCCGGGCGAATGGCTGGCCGTCATGGGCCCCTCCGGCTCCGGCAAATCCACCCTGGTGAACCTGATCGGCTGCCTCGACCGTCCCAGCAACGGCAACGTATGGCTGGCCGGCCAGAATGTAGCCGGGCTCAGTGCCGCCGAGTTGACCCGGGTGCGGGCCGAAAAGATTGGTTTCGTCTTCCAGCAGTTCCACCTGATCCCCTATCTCTCGGCCTTGGAGAACGTCATGCTGGCGCAATATTTCCACAGCATGACCGACGAGCAGGAAGCGCTGGAGGCGTTGGAGCGGGTATGGCTGAAGGACCGCGCCCAGCACCTGCCGGCGCATCTT
>DATGIY010000426.1:0-4116 GCA_035295475.1 Terriglobales bacterium | reverse complement strand
CCCGCTCCGCGCAGGTCTGCAATCAGCTCTTGGCTGATCAGTTTGAAATGGGGAATAACGAAGCTCAGGGGAAGCTTCGGCCACAGCGACAGTTGCCGTCCGCTCTCGCAGATCAATCCCAGCGGGACTTGGTCGTCCTTTTCGCGCAAGTTGTCCAATACCTCACGCTGAAAAGAAGAGATCACAAATCCATTCTGAGGAGGATGGGCCTCCAGGACTCGGAGTACGGCAGCCTCCAGCCCCAGGACCTTTAGTTCGATATCCAAAAATGCGCGCCCGCCATAGCGATGGATCACGTCCTGCAAGCAGGGCAAGGCCAGTTGTTCCTGATTCAGCGAGCGCCGCTGGGTTAACGGCAGCCGCGGTATGATTTGGCCTTCCCAGCGCTGTTGCAGCTCAGCATATGTGCTGCCTGACACCTCCAGCCCGCACAGCCGCGGGTCATGCAGGATGACCAACTGCTGGTCGAGTGTGGAGCGCACATCAAACTCAAAGCCGTCGCACCCGGCTCGCAGCGCCAGATCAAATGCCGCCTGTGTATTTTCGGGAACTTGGGGTACGCGGGCACCGCGATGCCCTAACAGCAGCGGACGCCTAGTCGAGATCAAAGTCGCGGATGGGTTTGCCCGTGTCAGGCGATTCCTTCGCCTTCTTCACGGCTTCCTGAAACTTCTTCTCCAGCAGGTCAGCCTGGTGTTTCTGTGCCTCCACCGACTGCCGGAACATGGATTCGCGGCGGTTGTCCTGCTCCTTCATGGCGCGCGCCGCTTCTTCTATATCGTTGAAGGTTTTCGGCACCTTGGCCGCGGTGTGGGAGATCACAGCCTGGGTCTCCGGGTCCACCTTCAGCACCGCATTGCAGCACGGGCAAGTAACTTCGAAGGCTGCAGAAGCCTTGGCCGCCTTGGGCATAACGTGATGATACCGCAAAACCGGTGGTTGGTAGCGGGTAGCTTCCAGCCCCTGGCTTAGCGGCTGGGAGCTGGCTCTAGAGGTACACCACTTGGTGATCTGGGCAGCCGGTGCTCGCAGTCTCGTACAACCGCTCCAGCAGCTCCATTCCCTGCCGGGCGAGGAAGGAAACTCCTGCGATCTCCCGTTCCTGCAGGCTCTTGTGAGGAAATAAGGAATTGCCCAGCAGCGCCGCGTGCCTATCCAGTACTTCGCTGCGCAGCAGTTCGGCCCGGGCCGCCCGCCCTTGCAGGCGATCCAATTGGTAGCGCATTTTGGACCCGGCATTCCGGGCTGCGTCCACCAGAGTAGGGTCCAGCCGCTCCAGCGAAGCTTCAATCCGTTCCAGGGAGGTATTCAACGACTGGGAAGCGGAATCGAATGCCGCCCGCAAGTCGGCGGGCAGAACTCGTGCTCCCAGCAGTTCCCGCAAATGCTCCGGCCCGTGCAGGATGTCCGTCAACTGCAGATCGTAGCGCTGCAGCAACCCCGCTATCTTAGGCTCGACCAGGGTGGCCGAGAAGCGCGGCACGACCGGCGTCACTCGGTCCAGCAGCTTCTCATACACTACCGCTGACTGGGCAAAATACGCGCATTCTGCCGGCCCTCCGGTGTAGGCCAGAGTGGGCAACAAATAGTCCTGCACCACCGGCCGCAGCAGCACATTGGCGCTGAAGCGCTGCGGTTCGGCGTCGATCCTTTGCAGCAATTCCTGGCGGCTGATCTTCTCTTGTCCGATCCGGAACTCCGCGGGTTGAGCCACGCCATCGCCGCGGTGGATCACCACGCGCGATCCGTTCTCCACCATGAACAGCAGAGTCGAAAGTTCAGTAACTTTCACCTGCTCGTGGTAACCGGACGAGAGCAACTCCTGGTTGCGCGCCAGCAGCGCCTGATCGAGTTCCTCGGCGCGTTCGATGGCGGCGCGATAAATGGGCTGGGCGAGGGCATGCAGTTCGGGATCGGAAGCATCCAGCATGATGACGCCCCAACGTCCCACCAGTGCCGTGAACAATCTGGCAAAAGCGCCGCCCAACGTTTCGCCAGGCTGATAGCAGCGCCGCAGCAGGTCAGTGACCTCCGCGTCACCCAGTACCTGGGCCGCTGCCTCCACCGCTTGCCGTATCTCTTCCCCAAAATGGATGTCGCCGACGGGAGCGTCGGCAATTCCCTGCGTGGGTGTGGCTATCCGCTCCAACGAGCCATCTGCGCCCAGCAGGGTGGTGTGGTTGATCTCCGCCAGGTCGTGATCTTCGGTGGCCAGCCAGAACACGGGCACGCAATTTACGCCCAGTTCTGTCGCTTGCGCTGCCAGGCGAATAGCGCCCAGGGCTTTAAAGATGGCGAACAGCGGGCCGCCGAACAGCCCTACTTGCTGTCCCGTAACCACGCACGCCGCCCCAGCGCGCAGACGCATAAGGTTTTGCAGAGTCTGCGGCGACGCTCCCCACCGCTGGTTCTGCCGCTCCAGGATTCCAGCCACCGCCTTCCGGCGGCCATCGCTGTATTGAAGCTGGGCCGATTCTTGCCTGGCCCACTGCCGCAAATCAGCAGATCGAGGGTAAAAGCGTCGGACTTTCGGGTAATCGTACAGCAGGTCGGAAAAGAGGGGCGTGGTGTGCGGAACTAACGTGAACGGCAAACATTCCGTGCGCACTACCGGCTCTCCTGGCAACGGGTTGGCATAGGGCAAGGACATATTGTACCGGCCACGCATGGATCAGATGTGCCAGCGGCGTGGAAGATGCGAAAAACCATCGCTGGAAGAAACTTGGCCAATGGGCGCTAACTATCACTGGCACAGCGGCCAACACAGGAAATTGACCACTGGCCGCGGACAACTGATCCCCTGGTTCCCGGCTGCCTCGCTGGTCAGCAAAATCGCCTCAAACAGACGTGACCCGGGGGCGGCGGTTAGCACGACTCCCTTTTTCGCCCCAAGAAACCTGGCTCGTGGACGCCGACCAGCGCCGGCACCGCAACACAAATGGCCACTGGTACTGGCAACTGACCACTGGTTTCCCGCACCCGCCGTAACCTCCGCGGCATCTAATTAATTGACTTCCAATTGCTTACAACCTAGATTGGAAGTGGTTCTTTGCACGGCTGCTCCCGCTTTGGCGGGTTCCTCACTATGGGGGCGTCACGGCTTCGACGGGGATGCTTGCGGCCAAGAGGCATGCCGGGGTGCACACACCCGTAATCGCGTGCAAAACTAGAAATGCCACTCCACAAATGGCATACGCTGCTTAATTAATTAAGTAGCCGTCCTTCACCGCTTTGCCTGTGGGCGGTGAAAGGGCGTCGCACAGCAGGCTGGCTGGCGTGGCCAGGCCCGAGCCCCGCCGGCGAGATCATCGGGCTAGCGGCTTGCGTGTCTTGTCGGTTCTGAGCGCGAGCGGCGAAAGGTTACCCCGGAGGACTTTCGGGTCCGATGGGGCCCTCGGAACGCGACTAAGCATGTAGTCTCTTGACCAGTAACATCTGCGGACGCGGGTTCGACTCCCGCCGCCTCCACCAACCCTCAACTTCTCAAAACTCTGTGCCGAAACCATTCCGCCAGTTTGGCTTCACTGAGCTTGCCCCCGGCCAGCGCCTCGACGGTCCGCACCGCGTCGGCGGGATCAAATTGAAGACGATATCCGTTGTCGGCCAGGAACACGCGGGCCACCACCCATCCGGTGCGCTTGTTGCCATCGGCGAATGGATGATTGCGGACCAAGCCGTAGGCGTAGGCGGCAGCAAGAGCGGCGGCGTCCGGTTTTCCATATGCGGCCTGGTTGCGCGGACGGGCCAGAGCGGATTCCAGCGCGCCCTCATCGCGAACCCCCGGCGGGCCGCCATGCTCGGCGAGCTGAGCATCATGGACCGCATAGACCACATCGGCCCGCACCCAGCGCCAGGCTTTCACTTCGAAAGCGCCCGGAGGAGATCGCGGTCCTCGTGCATGATGTCTTCCGCCAGCTTCATCTGCCGCTCAAATTCCGGATTGTACGGCGTCAGCCGGTAGCCGCCGGGCGCCTCCGTCAGGTAGAGCGAGTCGCCCTTCTTCACCCGCAGCTTGGCCATTACTTCTTTGTTCAGAATCACTCCCGCCGAGGCACCCACGGTGGTGATCTTCAGCTTGGGCATTCCTGCCTCCAGTACTTATATATAATGGTTATT
>DATGIY010000425.1:0-3966 GCA_035295475.1 Terriglobales bacterium | reverse complement strand
AAATTTACGTTCCGCCCCCGAAATTCACCTTCGCCCGGCGACACAAAGCGGATCGCCCGGGCGACGCCATCCTGGCCGATCACGACGTCGGCGGTTACCGTACCGGAAGTGTCGCTCCCGGGAGCCACCGGAAGGCCAATCATGGCCGGCGCCATGCGCGGCAGCTGCACCCGCACCATCATTCCATCGCCCACCGGGTACGCCGTATCGCTGTACGGAAAAGATACGAATTCATTGGTTGCGTCGGCTTCGGTTTGATTCTCCCTCGACATCCGTCGCCTGGTCTCAACGGGTTTGCGCGAGACATGTGTGCGGGCGGGCACATCATCGTTCTTCGCCGCCAGTTGCGGAGCCGCAGCGGTTGGCTTGCTTGGGGATGTCGCGTGCGCAATCTTTCCCATTACCGCGGTGGAAACCGCTTGCCGTGACGGACGCGCGATCAGCCAACCGATCGCCACGACGGCCGCTGCGGCAGCCCATACCCAAGGCTTCCACGCCATCGATGAGCGTTCTTTGTGCTGGCGAAAAGCCGCCGCCAGCCGGGTTTCCAGGTATACGGGCGCGCACAACGATTCATCTTCTTTGGCCAGGGCGCGCAACTCCAGCGACAGGAGACGCGCCTGCACCAGCCGTTTCCGGCAGCCGGCACAGTCTTCCGCATGTGCCAGAGCCGCGGCACGTGTGGTCTCCTTCATCGGCAGCTCCCGCTCCAGATCCTCGAGCATGTCAGCGAACTGTTGGCAATTCATGGTCATCCCCTCCGGCACGATCGCGCTTCCAGCCTTCTCATACCGGTCTTTTCACGCACGTCCTTCAGCCGCTCCGCCAGCAACTCCCGGGCGCGGTGCAACCGCGAGCGCACTGTGCCCACCGCGCAACCCAGCGACTCCGCCGCCTCCACGTAGCTCAGCTCATGTAGCTCACAAAGAACCACGGTCTCGCGGTAGCTGGCGGGCAATGACAGAATCGCGCGCCGCACCTGTTCGACCGTCTCCCGGTTCGTAAAGTCGGTCAGCACATCCTCGCCGGAACACGTGTCCGGCAGCTCAGCGGGAGTCTCGTTATCTCTGTCAGTCGCGAAGGGCACGTAGGGCCTCTCCCGCTCCAGGCAGCGGTGAATATAATTGCGCGCAATCCCATACAACCAGGACGGCAAAGATGCGCGTTGGGAATTAAAGGACTTTCCTGCGCGCATAAGCGTCAGAAACACCTCTTGCGTGACTTCCTCCGCCAGTCCGGGGCTGCCGGTCATCTGTTGTGCGAAGCGGTACACACGATCCTGATGACGTCGGTACAGAACCGTAAAAGCGCTTTCGTCTCCTGCCAGCATTCGCTGCAGCAGGTCGCCGTCATTCATTTCGGGGTGCATTGTTGTGTTAGACGAACTGCTGCAGCTACTGTCACTAATTCCCAAGAATCAGCAGTAAAGTTCCAGAAAATTCAGGTCCAGGTGGGTCCTAAAGAAAGGACAGAACGAGTCTATTCGGCTGCCCATGAGGAGGCAAAGCAGGCAGGCGGCTATTCAACGCGAGAGCGCACGCTTTCGGATGGGTCCGCCCCCACGAGCCTTAATGTCATTCTTTGGTGTGGGGCGTTGGCGGTGGGAGAACGTCAAGCCAAGGTCAGATAGCGATGGGCGCGGGTTCAGGAGTTGACCCGCCTCAGGCTATGTTGGCGCTGTCCTCCACTCCCAGGCGAGAGCGGATCTGCTTCACCAGTTCACAGGCAGAGCGCAGTTTCGCCTCCGCGGCCGGAGGCACGTGCGGCACCGCCAAGGCCAATTCGCAGGAAAGCAATAGCGCGGTCAGGTGGTCCCGTAATTGATTGCGCAACTCAAGTTCGGCTTGCCGGCGCGCCGCTTGCCGCTCCTGCTGGGCGCGGCGCAATGCCTGTTTCAACTCGCGCACCACGCGCTCCCCGCCGCTTATGGCCAAGTTGATGGAAACCGGGATAGCGGTGCCGGCGTGCTGCACCATCACTTCCGCCCCCTCCGGATCACATTCCACTACATATTGATCCATTACCAAAGCACTGTATTCTTTGGCGCGCAGCAGCTTGTTGGCGCGGCGCACAGTTTCGGCGCATTCCGTGGTCTCCCCGGTAGCTGCCTGGATAGCTGCCGCACATTCCGCGGCCCGCGGCGAAGGGGTAATCAGCAGTATCATGCCCTGGTGCCTTGCACGTCTCTCACCAATTTCTCAGCTGGCAAATGCTGGACTTAGCAGGAGCTGCTGTCGCCCGCTTCCCGATTCGGAACCGAAGCGCTGCGCCCGGTTCAATCCTGGGAAGCGTATTCTTTGAGTTTCCGATAGAGCGTCGTCTTGCCTATGCCCAGAAGTTTGGCAGCCAGCAGCTTGTCCCCGTTCAGTTGCTCGATGGTACTGAGGATCGTCTGTTTTTCCAGTTCGATCATGGGAACAATCTTATCTTTGGCTTCAGTGCTGCTGGCCGGCTGCTGAGCAGTGCGGATGGGGCTGGGCAGATCGGAAACGTACAAAATGGGCCCAGAACTAAGGGCGCAGGCTCGCTCCAGACAGTTTTCCAGCTCGCGCACGTTGCCCGGCCAGTCGTATGCCAGCATCATCTTGAGGGCGTCGTCGCTGAGCGCCCGCGAGATTCCGCTGGATCGCCCCATCCGCTCGAGAAAGTATGCTGCCAGCAAAGGAATATCCTGCCGGCGCTCCCGCAGGGGAGGGATTCGCAGGGTGAGCACGTTGAGGCGGAAATACAGGTCACGGCGAAACGTCCCTTGCGCCACGGCATGTTCCAGATCGCGGTTGGTGGCGGCCAATATGCGCACATTAATGGGCGTGCTGCGCGTGCTGCCGACCGCCCGGATTTCCTTCTCCTGAATAGCGCGCAGCATTTTGGCCTGCAGGTCTACCGGAAGTTCGGCGATTTCGTCCAGAAACACGGTTCCACCATCGGCGATGGCCAGCAAGCCCTCCTTGGGATGCTGCGCTCCGGTAAAAGCTCCTTTGACGTAGCCGAACAGCTCGCTCTCAATCAAAGTCGGCACTAGCGACCCACAGTCCACGGGAATGAATGGCTTGTCGCGCAGCGGCCCGGAGAAATGAATGGTGCGCGCCACCAGTTCCTTGCCTGTTCCGCTCTCTCCCAAAATCAGCACCGGGTGTGTGCTGTGCGCCGCTTTGGAGATGATCCTATAGATCTTTTCCATCTCGGGCGCCCGCCCCACGATGCTGCCGAAACCCTGCTTGGACTTGATCTTCTCCCGCAACATGCGGTTTTCGCTCTTGAGCTTCAAATGCGTGTTGACCCGCTCCAGCAAGAGCTTGAGCTCATCCAGGCTGAAAGGCTTAGTCACGTAATCGTAGGCGCCATCTTTCATGGCCTGCACCGCCGACTGCACGGTGGCATAGCCGGTCACCACCACTACCACCACGTCCGGTCGCTGGCTCTTGATGTGGTGCAGCGCTTCCAGTCCCCCCGCTCCGGGCAGTTTGAGGTCGAGCAGCACCACGTCAATGGGTTGCGCTTCCATGGTCCGGTAAGCGTGCTCCGCGGAATCAGCCACGAAGCTATTGAAGCCCAGGATCTGCCCGACTTCCTTGCAGGCTTCGCGAATGGAGCGCTCATCGTCCACAATCAGCAGATTGAGAAAATTGGCGCGCTCGATTTGCGCCGGTGCCGGCGCTGCTTCCGCTGTCAGCATGATTGCCTCCTCGGACCTCGCTTGCTGTTTTCCAACTTCTTGCCGCTCCGCAGGAGCGCCTCGGCCGGCCACGTCGCCGCGTCCAGCACTTCGCGCACTTTGCGCGCCAGCGCGCCCCCGGTAAAAGGTTTGCGAAAAATCCTGCTGTCTCTTATTTCCCCCTGCCCCCCAGTTCCGTAACCGGAGATGAACAGCACGCGCGCTTGCGGGCACCAAGGCGCCATTTCCCGCGCGATCTCCCAGCCGCTTTTGCCCGGCATAACCATGTCCAGAAGGAGCAGGTGGACGGG
>DATGIY010000424.1:0-6225 GCA_035295475.1 Terriglobales bacterium | reverse complement strand
ACACCTGGAAGGTCGCCAAGGGTGATCTGCCGCCCGGGCTGCATTTAGACGAAAAAACGGGAATGATCACCGGGATCGCTGAAAAAAAAGGGGAGGTGCGCCTCACCATCGCGGTCACCGATTCCGCGGAACCGCCACACACGGCACAGCGCGAACTCACGCTCACTTCCGTCTCCGCGCTGCAGTTGGAGTGGCAGCGAAATCCGGTCCTGGAAAGCGATGGCATTTACGGATCGGTCAAGGTGGGTAACCCCAGCAAAGACCCCTACGACCTGACGTTCATCGTTGTCGCCGTCAACCAGATAGGGAAAGCCTTCGCGCTCGGATATCAGCATTTCACGCTGCTGCCGCAAGCCGCCCAGGCTATTCCTTTTGGCGCCAGCCTGCCGTTAGGCACCTACATCGTGCACGCTGACGCGGTGGGCGAGATCGCAGCAAAAGACGTAATCCGCCGCGCTCAGCTACAGACTCCCAAACCCCTGGTAAAAGAATGATATCTTCGCATTTCTCGATAACTTGGCGACTGTGACTACCATCAACGTGGCGGTAATCGGAGCCGGCGCGTTCGGGCGCAATCATGCCCGCGTTTATCGTCAACTGGAGCAATCCGGTGAGCCCGTCCGACTGGCGGCCGTGGTCGATCGCGATCGCGCTCACGCTGAAGCCTTAGCGCGAGAGTTTGGCCCGGAAGTTCGCGTGTTCGGCGACGTAGAACAACTGATCGCCGCCGGCGGGGTCCAGGCGGCATCGGTGGTCGTCCCCACTTCGGAGCACCGCAACGTTGCTGGTGCCCTCATGAGCGCCGGCATCGAGGTACTCATCGAAAAGCCCCTTACCACTACCTTGGAGGAAGCGGATGAACTGATTCGCTTGGCGCAGCGCGAGAACCGCATAGCTCAGGTGGGTCATCTGGAGCGCTTTAACCCGGCGGTTCAGGCGACCCTCCCCCTGGTTACCCGGCCTATGTTTTTCGAAGTGCATCGCCTGAGTGTTTTCACCCCTCGTTCGCTCGATATCGACGTAGTGCTCGACCTGATGATTCACGACCTGGACATCCTCTTCTCGCTGGTGAACTCTCCGCTCAAGGAGGTACGGGCGGTTGGTCTGCCCATTCTGTCCCGCCAGGTAGATATCGCCAACGTGCGCCTGGAGTTTGAATCGGGCTGTGTGGCCAACCTCACCGCCAGCCGGGTGAGCACCGAAAAAGTGCGCAAGCTGCGTTTTTTCCAACCGCGACAGTACATTTCCATCGATTACACACGGCAGGACTTGCTGGTCTTTACCGTGGCCGAGAATGCCCGGGCGACCCAAGGTGCCATGCCCGGCGCTCCCGGCTCCCCTATTCAGGTCTCCAAGCCAGAGATCCAGACCCAGGAGCCCTTAAGGGCGGAGCTGCGGGCCTTCGTGGAGGCAGTGCGTCATCGTTCCAGCCCGTTGGTTTCCCTGGCGGATGGGCGCCGAGCACTGGCGGCGGCCCTGGAAATCCAGGCTGCCATGCGGGAGCACAGCCAGCGTGTGAACCTTGACGCCCTCAGTGCCGGAAACTAGCTAATGCAATCAAAAAGGGCCAAAAAAGGGCACAAATTCAGCGTGCCGAATGCTCGTGTGCTTGCCGGGACCTGTTGAGCGTCGGGATACGGCGGGTAGGTCAAGTACTTCTGTGCTTTAGCTCACAGCCCTTTTGGTGCGAAAATGGGCCAACGTTCGCGCTTGGCCCTGCCTATGACCCAGGGGCCGGGCGCAGGTAGGGCTCAGACCGCACCCAGATGGCAGCTACTGAAATGCCACCGAGCAAATCTTTCTTGCCCCCGCCGCTCTCATCTTCGGGGGCAGACAGCTATGCGCGCTCGGCCCCGGGGCGGCAGACTTATCCGGCACCACAGTTTCTGGTGTCCCTGCAAGATGAAGTCGAGCATTCCCATCGCCGGCAAGCATTTTGGATGTCAGTTCTAATTCATCTTGTCGGATTGGTGGCCTTCATCAACGGGGCTAAGTTCTTGACGCCCCACGGCTTGGTTGTACCGCTCGACACCGCGGTTATGCAGAACCGGGAATATACCTTCCTGGTACTGCCTCAGGATCTGCAAAAGAACGCCCCTCACACGAATGCTGAAATACTTTCCGATAAGGATCGGGTAGCGACAGCTCGCCACCCCCTTGCTGAGCACAAAACGACCGGACGCGTGCTGGCGAGCGGCCAGAAAAGTGTGCGGGCTATGAGCTTTTACGCGCCCAAGCCACGGCCTCTGGTCGTGCGGAACTCGGGGGTGCCGCCCCGCCATGCGAACGAGGCGGATGTCGGTCCGGCGCCCGTCCTGATCCACCAAGGCCAGCCGGAGATGACGCAGCTTTCGTCTGCGACGTCGGCCGCGACTCCGGTGCTCACCGCACAAGCGGCGGCACCTGTCGTCGGCACCCCGTTAGGAGCTTCCCGAAGCCGGGGTGGCGGTGCTTCCCCTGAAGGGCTCAACGCCAGCGGGCCGGAAGCTGCCAGCCAGAGCAATGTTGACGTCATGAGCGACACCATGGGGGTGGATTTTGGCCCCTACCTGAGCCGGATTCTGCATGCAGTACGCACCAGTTGGTACAACCGCATCCCCGAATCTGCGCGCGCGCCGCTGATGAAAAAGGGCAAGGTCTCCATTCAGTTCGACATATTGAGAACCGGGCAGATCACTGCCATTGAGGTTGTGGGCACTTCCGGCGACCCCTCGCTGGACGGCGCCGCCATTGCCGGGATCAACGGATCCAGCCCCTTCCCCCCACTTCCTCCCCAGTTTCAAGGTCAGTACCTGGCATTGCGCTTCCACTTCTTCTACAACCCGGACACGAATGATCTGAGGTAGGCCGATAGCAAGCAGGCCGCTCCCGCAGCGGCACATTCCTGACCATCTTGAGGAGGAGACTTGAACCGTCTTTATTGCAGAATGCTTTCTTTTGGGTGCGTGGTTCTTGTAGCGGTGCTGAGTGCGAGCCTGGCCTCGGCCCAGGAGCACAATGGCCAAGGTTATTTGTTCTTTGCTCCCGGTGTGATTACCTCTCCGGGCAGTTCCACCTCCAGCCTGCATTTTGGCGGCGGCGGCGAAGGTTTCCTGCACAAGGGCATTGCCGCCGGAGCCGAACTTGGGTATCTGGCGCCCTGGGATGATTTTGGAGGCGGTATCGGACTGCTTTCGCTGGACGGGCAATACCATTTCGGCCGCGGACAAAGAGTGGTTCCCTTCGCCACCGCTGGCTATTCGGTCGCCTTTCGCAACGGGCACGCCAATTTGTTCAACTATGGATTGGGCGCGAACATCTGGTTGCGCGCCCGCAAAGGATTGCGCCTGGAGTTTCGCGACCACGTTGACAGCAGCAATCACTACATAGATTTCCGCATCGGCTACGCCTTTCGGTGATCTGGCCTACAATTAGCAGGTGAACAAGCCCGCCAGTCCGAGCGCGGCCGCGAATCCTGCGCGCGAAAATATAGGCGCCGCTCAGCGGAAGCGGGCTCTGCGCGCCGAGGCCATCGGCGGCATTGTGATTGCTTTTGTCATCCTGCTCTGCATTCTTCTTCGCTACGGGCCGAATATCAATTGGAGTGCCCGCTAGCTGTGCCGCGACCGGCTTCTCCAGCGG
Source organism: Terriglobales bacterium (assembly GCA_035295475.1). Classification (GTDB taxonomy): domain Bacteria; phylum Acidobacteriota; class Terriglobia; order Terriglobales; family Acidobacteriaceae; genus JAICWP01. The sequence continues at coordinate 2,604 of DATGIY010000424.1, read as the reverse complement.
ATTCGCCTCTCCTGGTAATCGTGCTGGGACCCACCGGAAGCGGCAAGACCGCTTTATCTCTGACGCTGGCCCGGCGCTTCGAGGGCGAAATCGTTAATTGCGACTCGATGGCGCTCTACCGGGAGTTTGATATCGGGACGGCCAAGCCCGGCGCGCAGGAACGCGCAGCCATCGCCCACCATTTTTTCGATATTGCCGATCCCGCTCAGCAGGTTACTGCGGGCGAATACGCGCGGCAGGCCAGAGATGTGCTGCGCCAGATCAGCGCTCGCCACAAGCTGCCTGTCGTGGTGGGCGGCACCGGACTGTACTTGCGGGCGCTTGTGGAAGGGCTGTTTCCCGGGCCGCAACGCTCGGAGGAACTGCGCCGCCGCTTGCGCCTGAGGGCGCAGTCCAAGCCCTCCGGTTATCTGCATCGCCTGTTATCCCGCGTGGATCGGCAGGCGGCGGAGCGAATCCACCCGCATGACACACCCAAACTCATTCGCGCCATCGAAGTGTGCGTCGCCGCCAGACAACCCATGACGGACATGTGGCGAGAGGGGCGCGACCGGCTGCAGGGCTTTCGCGTCCTTCGCCTGGGCCTGGATCCCGAACGGCAAGCCTTGTACGCCCGCATCAACCAGCGCGCCCAGCAGATGTTCGCCGGCGGACTGATCGAAGAAACCTCACGCCTGCGAGAGAAATATGGGGACGCCGCCTGGCCATTGCGCTCCCTGGGCTATCGTCAGGCGGGAGAGTTTCTGCGCGGCGAATGCAGCCTCGCCCAGGCGCTGGCCGAGGCGCAGCAGGCGCACCGCAATTATGCCAAGCGGCAGATGACCTGGTTTCGACGCGAGCCGGAGGTGCACTGGTTGCGCGGCTTCGGAGATGAGATGGTTGTTCAAAAGCGCGCCGCCGCCCTGATCGAAAATCACTTGCGGACCGCCGCCCCCGGCGTATAATCCCTCCGCGCCGGGCTTGCGCCTCCCCGCGATCCCGCTAACTGCTTGATTCTGGCGGCATTCCCGGACCGGAGACGGAGGCACCCTCTTCCCGGCGGGAATCATACGGCAGGCTTTTTCCTTGGACAAACGAAAGAAAACGTACTAAAAAGAAAGGGAAGGTAATGCCGCCGCTCTAGCCGGCGACCGTCCTGCGAGCCGACTGTGTTAAACGAAGAACGCCGCCGCGCCATTCTCGACATCATCAACCGCGAAGGCCGGGTGCTGGTGAAGGAATTGGCGCGCCGCTTCAGCACCTCCCAGGTCACCATCCGCAAAGATCTGGAAGTGCTGCACGCCCAGGGGTTTGCCCACCGCACCCATGGAGGCGCTCTTCCCTTTCGCGAGGGAGCGCTGGCCGACCCAACGCTGCGCGAGAAAGAGAAGCTCTACCGCAAGGAAAAACTGCATATCGCCTCCACCGCGGCACACATGGTGCAGGAAGGACAGGTGGTGATTCTCGATTCCGGGACAACCACCACCGCTATCGCGCGGGCGTTGCGTCACATGCAGAACCTCACCATTGTCACCAACGCGGTCAACATTGCGGCGGAGTTGGCGGGAACCGCGGTGGAAGTAATTCTCACGGGGGGAACACTGCGCAAGAACTCGTTCTCGCTGGTGGGACCGATCGCCGAGGATACACTGCGCCGGCTGAATGCCGACATTCTGTTCTTAGGGGTGGATGGTTTCGACGTGCATTATGGGCTGAGCACGCCCAACCTTCTGGAAGCCAAGGTTAACCGGGTTATGGTCGAGGTTGCCAAGCAGACCGTGGTGGTGTGCGATTCCAGTAAGTTTGGGCGGCGCAGTTTGTCGCTGATTGTTCCCACCGGCGCCATGCAAAAGGTCATTACGGACAAGAAGGCGCCCAAATCGGATTTGCGCGCTTTGCACAAGGCAGGAGTCGAAGTGGTGCTGGTCTAGTTTGGACTCGGCCGCATTTCGCGGCGGCAGCCCACAACCGCCACTTGCAAGCGGGCCACAGCAGCAGGGAGATTTTATGAGCCAGAACAACTCCGGCGGTCACACGCTGGCGGAAACGCTTTCCCAACCACAGGTGTGGGCGAAATGCCTGGCGGAAGTGGCGGAAAATGCGGCGCTGCGTGCTATCAGCCAGCGCTTTGCCAGTGGCGCCGAGGTCCTGTTTCTGGGCTGCGGATCCAGTTACTACCTGGCGCAATCGGCCGCGGCGGCGTGGCCAATGATTTCGGGATTGCGGGCCAAAGCGGCGCCCGCATCGGAAATGCTGCTTTTTGCCGAAACCCTCCTGGCGGGCGCGCCTGAACTTGTGCCGGTGTTGATTTCCCGCTCCGGAAAAACCACAGAAGTGTTGCGCGCCGCCGAGTATCTGGAAGGCACGCGTGGAATACGGACGCTGGGCATTACCTGCAGTCCCGGGCAGCCGCTCTTGCAAGTCTCAAGCGCAACCATTTGTCTGCCGGCGGCCGACGAGCAGAGCACGGTGATGACCCGCTCTTTCAGTTCCATGCTGCTCACTTGCCAAGCGATCGCCGCCATTGTGGCCGGCAATGATTCCATGCTGCAGGCTCTGCGGCGCCTGCCTTCCCTGGCTGAACCGCTGCCCTCGGCCTTGCACGCGCGCATTCTGGAATTTGTT
>DATGIY010000423.1:0-7440 GCA_035295475.1 Terriglobales bacterium | reverse complement strand
TAGTTGTTGGGCGGGCTCACCAGTTGATAATGCTGCCACTGCAGCAAGCCATAATCCTTCACCAGGTAATAGAGTTCCTTGTCCCGGCAGGCATCGTAGTAATCATTGCAGTTGTAGCGATAGCTGACGACCAGGGTAGGCGCGCGGCGCGGCAGGGCCTTCCAGATCATGGGATACGGCCCCCAGACTTCATTCACCCCGCGGCGCAGGCTCTTGCGCGTGTACTCGGAGCAACTGGTGTGGGCATCGTAGCGGGTATCGGGCACGGTGATGCTGGCGTCCTTGCCGCCGGTCAGCGCCAGACAGCGCGGCGCGAGCGGCTCGTTCTTGCCCACGAACTGCTTGAAAGCCGCAGGACTGCTCCAGCCATTTTCCGTCACCCACAAATAGATATAGCGGGCGTCGTAGAGTTGGATGTCCCAGGGCCAGCCGTTTCGAGATTTGGTCCAGTAAAAGCGGTCAGGCAGCACGGTGGTGTAAAGCGGATTGTGATTCCCTTCCGCGTGCCAGGAAGTGTCGCGCTCCGTAAACCAGCGCAACATGTCCTCCTGACCAGCAGGGCAAACCAGATGGGCCGCGGGTACGCCGGCGGCCGGAATTGACACTCGCGGCCGGCGAGTGCAAGCCGCCAACAACAGCAGGAGGGACAGTGCTACCCAGAGCTTCATCTGATTTCAGCATACCGGGTCGCGCTATCGGAGACGAGACCGGTTTGAAAGCGCGGATCACTCGGGACCAGATGGCGCTCGGCAAGGATCGACATCAATACGCGAAGTAGGGACCGGGTCCAGCCGGCGTATTTTGTCCTTCGATCGCGGTGAAGACGTTGCGTCCGAAGAAAAACGGCAGTCCCCAATCAAAGGTATTGGAGTTTGGTCCGGCGATATTGCTGAAGGCGAAGTTGGAACTGGAGAACAGTGAATCCGCATTGGCCACGCTGAAGCTGACGCCACCGGTGTTTCCGCTGGCGCCTTGATTGGTGGCGGTGAAGCTCTTGGTCGAAGTTGGACAATAAAACGTGGACGCGTCATTGCACACGCTCATGCCCACCGTCTTGCTGTCCAGGAAGTAAAGCGCATTGGACCCGCTATCGAGAAACGAGGTATAGGACTGGCCACCGTAGGCAGTGGAAATATTTCCCGAGGAATCAGTGGCGAAAACCATCGCGTTGCCCAGGCCATTATTGGTCTGAGTGCCGATGCCAAACACCAGAGAGCCGGCCAGTGAAGCGGCGCCACCCGAGGGCACCAGCGGCAGTTCGATGATCACGCCATTGTTGTCCGAGGGAAACAGCCAGACTGGATTCTGCAGCTGTGCCGCAAGAGCTTGCGCCGTCTGCTGGCAGCCTGAACTGGAGCAAACATAATAAAGCCCCGGATTCGACGAGCCGCTGGCGGCGCAGGCAGGACCACAATCCTCCCTGAAAGAACCGATTCCCAACACCCATTCGCGCCCAGGGACTGCAGCGTGTCCTCCGAGACCAGGCCAGTGTTCGTGCAACTGGTGGGGACGGAGGAGAAGGCGGGATCTCCGATCACCTGAACCGGCACCGAATTGGCCTGCTCGCCGGCAATTTTGATGTTGGCGATCTTGACTGGACCCCAGGTATAGCCGTCTTGAAACTGATTGCACTCGGCGATGGGACTGGCACTGCCGGTGGTCTGCTGTGGCAGGGGCAGAGTCATGGCCGACGCCAGAACCCGCAAGCCGACCGAGCCAGTATCGACGAGCACGTCGTTGACGGTCTGACAGTCAGAGGCATTCGCGGGAAGACAAACGGTGACACTGGTGAACAGCCCATTGAGGTAATTGCCGGTGGGGCCGGAGTTCACCGCCACCGCCTGAACATTCTGCGCGGGCGGAGCGATGGAATTGTTGCCCGGAGTAGAGTTCGAACCTCCGCCGCATCCCGCCGCCGGTATCAGAGCTCCCAGTAAGACGATAAAAAGAAATTTATGCAAGCTAGGCCTCCCTTATCGCAATTCTTCGGCGCGAACGCCCTGGGGCAGTTCCTGGGGCAGGTAGGCTCGCCCCGCAAAGGCGCGCTGATGTCCGGCAGACTGTACGACCAGGCCTGGCAACTGAACGTTCAGCGGGCCGTGCCCACGCCGGGCCTGAGCGGCCCGCGCAAACTGGTCGAAGTAAGCTCCGAGAAGCTGGCGGAGATTGGGAATCCGCGGCCCTTGCCAGGTGACGGCAAACACTTTCTTGGACGCCGGCGACACATATTCCCGGACCACCGTTCCGAACGGCGCCTGGATTTCATGCAGGTCGTAGGCCTGAGCGTGCGAGATCCGCAAGGCGCCTTTCATTCGCGCCTGGTCGTTTTGTACGGATGGGGCGGCTTCGCCCAAAACTGCTGACGCCGGCAAAGCCAGGCTCAGCAGCAGGAGAAAAGGAGATAGGAACCAAAGACGTGTCATAAGATCATTCCCATCCTCGGCCAGGACAACGATCCTGCGCAATCTGTTACCTAATACGAACACCACCCCTACCGCCGCAGGCCTCCGGCGGCAGTTACGCCAGCAACATTGGTTTTGTTCGGCTACTTACAATCTAGGATGCCAGAAACAGCGAAGCAGCTGCGTAAAGAGTGAGTCACGGAACGTAAAAGTTTGTAAATGCGGTGTTTACCGGGTGAGCTCAGGCCAAACATAACTCCGACGTTCGCTTCTCTGGCCGCAGAATCGCTGGGAACCGCTCAGGATGAACAGGACTGGTGCCGAAGAAGGGACTCGAACCCCCACACCCTTGCGGGTACATGGACCTGAACCATGCGCGTCTGCCAATTCCGCCACTTCGGCGTGTTACAACAGCTGAGCAGCCCATGGGGCTGCGCTTGGGAAGAACTACGATAATATTGTTACAGGCACCGGAAAGAGTGTCAAACACCAGTGCACCCGAAAATGCTGGGAATTCGGGCAGGATAGGGACGACGAGGCTTGCGGCGGGGAGAAAAAAGCATCGCGAGCAGCAACTTTTCGGCCGCAAACTGCTGTCCAAACACAAAGCCGGGGAGGTACGTCTCCCGGCGAACCGGCTCCCGGCATCTCAGCTAGAAGCGGCACGAGGAATCTACGATGTCCACCGTACCTCCGGCAAAGATGGCACCCGAAGTGGTCATGCGACTGCGCAGCCTGGCTCACGATTTGAGCAACTCCATTGAAACCGTTATGCAGGCCTCCTACCTGCTGGCCCAGGCCAAGCTCGACGACAACAACAAGAAATGGGTAGAGTTAATTGACAATGCGACCCGCGATGCCGCGCGCATCAACCGTGAAATTCGCGACATTCTGCGTTCGCAGAGCTGAGATCGTTCCGGCTGACGGCTCATGCCGCTTTGGGCAGCGGGACTTCCGTCAGGCCGCGCAGAAAATCCTGGGCCATGCGATAGCCTTCCAGCGTTCCCACATCCATGTAGAGTTCGCCCGTGTGCGTGGCGCGAACGGTGTTCCCTGCTGAAATGTAGGCGTTCAGCAGATCGCCGAGAAAAAGATCTTCGCGATGGCGCGCCTCCCACAACAGCTTAAGAGCGTGAAATGCCTGTCCGGTAGCGGTCACCGCACCCCAGATCCAATGGGAATGGGCGTTGGTTTTTTTGACTTCCACGCGCTGCACATAGTTAAGCTGATCGCAGACCACAGCGTCGAAGGCGGAAGGGTCGGCGGCAGGAAACAACACCAGGTTGATGTCGGCTTCGGGATGGGCGTCGAGGGCGGAGCGATAGCCGTTTTCCGGGAACCAGATGGTGTCAGGCAAGCCGATCAGCACCTGGGAATGAGGCCGGGCAAAGGGCTCGGCGCGGAAGAGGGCATCGCAAAGCCCCAGCGGGCGCTGCTGCACGACATAGAAGATTTGCGCCGCATATTCGCGTTCGGCAAAGTACTTCATGATGTCAGTCTTCTCCGCGGAAATGATCATGCATATCTGCTCGGCGCCGGCGGCGATCATGCGCTCGACCAGATATTCGGCGACCGCTTTCGGGCGCTGCACCCCATCCACGGGCCGCGATCCCACCGGCAAAAGTTCCTTGGAGCAGCCCAGGGGCTGAATGCGCTGGCCGGCTCCGGCTGCGGGAATAACGCCGATCATGAAGTCACCTCCAGTGAGTGTGGACGCCGGTTGTCGGCCAATGATTCTTGCAGATACGCCATCAGCTCTCCGGCGCGGCGCTCTCCCGTGTGTTCCGCCAGGGTACGCCGGCGAGCACGACTGGCCATGCGCGCCAGCTCGCGATCATCCATGGCCAGGGCCGCGAGCACGTCATCGGTGCTGCTCACGGTAAGAATCTCGTCGGGCGCAAAGAATTCGTGCAGGCCTTCCCACCAGTCCGTGAGAATGGGAGTGCCGCAGGCGGCGGCTTCAAAGAAGCGCCCGGATGGGCAGTAACCGGAGCGGGCCATGCCGTCGCGCGTAATGTTCAAGGTGGCGCGGGCAGAGGAGTAAAGCGCCGGATGAGCCGCGGGAGCGACATGATCGAAGCGAACCACATTGCGCGGCCAGTTCAACTCGGGAGGATAAAGAGAGCCGGCGAGCACAAAGCGTTCCTCGGGCAGGCGGCGCGCCGGCTCCAGGAACAGCTGCTCCAGCTTTTGCTGACGATCCGCCGAATGCGTCCCCATGTAACTGAGGTAGCATTGAAAATCAGGGCGGACGGGGACGCGGGCATAAACTTCGGGGTCGACGCAACCGTAGAGCGGCCGAGCACGCTTCGCTCCCCACACTTCTTCCAGCTCCGACAGCAGGTTCCCGCCGGTAAAGGAAAGGTAGAGATCGTAAGCAGGTATCTGCTCGGCACGGAGATATTCGACCGCGCCCGATGGCAGCTTTTGCAGGGTGACCGGCGTATCCAGATCGTAGAAAACACGCAGCGGGCCGGACAGCGAGAGAACCTCATCTGCAATGCGGGCTCCCGCGGAACAGAAGCTGCCGATTATCACGACGTCGGATTCTGCCGCCTCGGCGACAGCGCGTCGGCGAATGGCATCCCATTCGGGGTAGAGCACTAGGTCGCAGTAATCGCAGGCGGTGAAGTCGCGCCGCCAGAAGTAGTACTCAACGTCTTTTTCGTAGAAGACGCAGCGGTGGCCCTGGGAATACAAGGCGCGTAACAAGGCCCGGTACGGGGTGGCATGTCCGTTTCCCCAGGATGATGAGAGCGTGAGGCCAAAAATAGTAATCTTCACCGCTACCCCGGCAAACTGCGGTTACCGCTTAACTGAGATGAGAGTACGATTCGCCCTGTTGCCGGGCTGGCAGAGTGGTTCCTCAACAGCAGCTTCTACGCGGCTCTTTCTGACATTTTGCTTTACCATTTCCTATGCCCCAAAAGGCCCCGCCTTCCTACCTTTACCTGACTACAACTGGCCGGCGCACAGGGTTGCCGCGCGAAATCGAGATTTGGTACACGTGCCGGGAGGGCCTCTACTATGTGATCGCTGAATTTGCCAGCAGTCACTGGGTGCAGAACATCCAAGCCAACCCACGAGTAACAGTGCGCCTGGGGAACAAGCGACTTGCGGCCTCCGCTCGCATCATTGATGCCCATGCGCAACCGGATCTCCACGCCGCCGTGCGGCAACTTTCCTCCGACAAGTACGGCTGGGGGGATGGCCTGATTGTCGAATTACGGCCGGAAGGCCCACCGAGCGCGCAGCAGGCGTAGGGAGGCACATCTTTATCATCGGCGCCAGGGGCGGCGGCTCCCGAACGCGGGCCGAGTGGCGTGTCTCTCGCTGCCCGCGCAGCTTTAAAAAGCGGGGCTCAGATTTCGATGATCATTTGCTGCAGGCGAGTGGGATATTTGTTGAGAATCTGACCGCCGGTTTTGCTGACCACCACCGTATCGGAGTGGCGAAATCCTCCAAAATCAGGATCGTAGACACCGGGCTCACAGCTGAAAGTCATGCCTGATTTGAGCACGGTCTTGTCGCCTTCGGCGATCCAGGGAGATTCGTGGGCCTCCAGGCCAATACCGTGACCGCAACGATGGCGCAGGAAAGAACTAAAACCGGCATTGCGGATCTGGTCGAGCCCGAGTCTGTCCACATCTTCCGCCAGCGCTCCTTCTTTCATGCCGGAAGCAGCCGCGTCGTGCGCCGCCAGCATGGCGTCAAAAAGCCGCTTAGCGTGATCGCTGGGCTTGCCCACGCAGAAGGAGCGCTCACACTCCACGTTATAGCCTCCCACCTGCGCGCCAAAGCTGAGGATGAGCGGGTCGCCGCGCTTAAGCACGTCCTTGCTGGGCACAGCGTGCGGAAACGCCGAACGGCGCCCAAAGGGAACCAGACCTCCAAAGGGAGGATCAATACCCACACCCACCACGTCGTGCAGCTCGCGTGACATTTTGTCGGCCACGACATCGGCAGCGGCCTTGAGAATCTGGTCTTCGGTGACTGCGCCATGGCGGGCCACGAAGTCGCGGCCGGCCTGCACCGTGAAGTCGGCGAAGTAGATCCCCCGGCGCATGATCCGCAGCTCGTCGTCATCCTTCACCCAGCGGAGGTGCTCGACAATATCGTCAGCATTGACAAAGCTGGCGTTGGGCGCGCCCAGACACAACTGCTTGAGACGGCCTTCGGTAGGCTCTTCAATACCGATGCGGGCCCGATCAAAGCCACGATGAGCTATGCGTTCCGCGATCCAGCGCACCCGGTTCACGGGCCCGGGGTAGTCGAAGTACGCTTCGTAATCTTTGACCCACCACAGCTTGACTTGATCGGCTTCCAGCTCAGGAATGAACAACGCCGGGTCGCCCGATTTGGGAATAAAGGCGGCCAGGGGGCGTTCGGTGGAGAGGTGAAAATAACCGGTGGTGTAGATGACATTGACCGCATGCAGCAGAAGCAGCGCGTCGAGTCCACGCTTGTCGAGCTCGCCCTGTACTTGTGCGATTTTGCGCCGATACCAATCCGGCTCCAGGCGATCGTGTTGGGGTGGTGGAGCGGCGGCAGACACCCTGAGCACACGCGTGCGTCCGAACAGGCGAGTGCTGGCGGTCAAGACCACGCCTCCGGCAACGGTACGCAAGAAATCGCGGCGTATAACGCCGCCGGTGGGCTTATCCTCTGCCATGTGCCGCCTCCCCAACGCGGGCTAAGCTTGGAAAACGGCGATTATACCGGGCAGAGGCGCGGATTCAAATCTCAGGGGGGCAAGCTATTGGTGCTGGCAGGCGCCCAAAGAATGGGTTCCGCTGCAAAAAGCAAACCCCGCGCCCGACAACCGGCGCGGGGTCTTGGAGCAATGCCGAAGCCGTGTTATTTGCTGGCTTTGGCCTGCAGATTGGCTTGGCTCACCGCGGCGATGAAAGTATGCGCCGAGCGCGGCACTTTCACTTTGCCGGTCAGCACGCGGTTGGCGGGCAGGACGCTGCCATACATTTCGCGCATGGAATCCTCGTCGGGCGCAATGACCGCGCCCTCCAGATCCACGCCGGCA
>DATGIY010000422.1:0-9867 GCA_035295475.1 Terriglobales bacterium | reverse complement strand
CCTGCGGTAGTCGCCAGGTTGGGGGACGTGGTATCGCCGGCGATATAGGAATTGCCTTCGACGTCCACGGCCACGCCGGTCCCGCGATCATCGCCGCTTCCCCCAAGGTAGGTCACAAACTGGGCGTTGCCGCTGATGTCGAACTTCCCGGCAAAAGCGTCCGTGCCTCCTCCTGGCGTCGCCTGGATCGCCCTGATGACGTTGAGATTCGTGGACGTGGTGGAACCCGTGAAAAAGCTGTTCTGATTAGCGTCCACGGCGACGCCCAGCCCGGCATCATCGCCGCTGCCGCCGATAAATGTGGACCAGATCAGGGAACCGCCGCTGGCCGCCAGTTTGGTGGCAAAAGCGTCGCTCGCGCCGCCGCCATAACTACCCTGGTATAACGTACTGCCGGCGGAGGCCAGCACCGGAAAATCAGCGGAACTGGTCGAACCCGTGATGTAGGTGTTGCCGGCGGAATCCACCCCAATCCCGTTCCCGATATCCGTGCCGCTGCCACCCAGGTATGTCAGGAATAGAGCGGTCGTGCCGGCGGCATTGATTTTCGCCACGAAAGCATTCTCCGCGCCCTTCATCGTGGACTGAAACGCGTTGGCCACCGGCAGGTCGGTGTAATTGGTGCCACCGGTGATATAGGCATTGCTGTTGGTATCCACTGCAATACCGCCGCCATCAGTAACCGCACTCGCCGGAGAAGTTCCCCCCAAGTACATGGAATACACCAGGCTGGCGGTTAGCTGCTGGCTGGTGTTCAGCTTGGTGATGAAGAATTGGCTGCTGCCCCTGCCGGCGGGCTTGGCCACGTTAGCGAAATCGGAGGACTGAGTCGTGCCGGTCACAAAAACGGTGCCCGCAATCGGCCCCACGGCTATTCCGCTGGCCGCATCCACGCCGCTGCCCGAAAGATACGTAGAATAAACCAGGCCGCTACCGCTGCTATTTAACTCGGTAACGAAAACGTGGTTGATGCCCTGCGTTTTGGGTGAGCTCTGAAACGCGCTGCCCGGTGTGACCGGAAAATTGGAGGAGTTTGTCGTTCCGGCAATGTACGCGTTGAAACCGCCATCTATCGCGATTCCGGAGGCGCTATCGGTCCCGCTCCCGCCCAGATAAGTCGAATAGACAATTCCCGTTCCCGCCGCGTTCAGCTTCGTCACAAAAGCGTTGGTAGTGCCTTTCAGGGTGGCCTGATAGGGACCGGCGGTGGGGAAATCCGTGGAATTCGTCGTGCCCGCTACATAAGCATTGAACGCGGAGTCCACCGCTACCTTGGGCGCAGTCTCGTTCAGCGTGCCCCCGAGATAGGTCAGATAGTCGAGCTGAGGATCGATCACCAGCGAGCGGCGCCTATCGTAGTTGCCCAGGCGGAAAGCGACGCGATCGCCGTTCAGCACATAACCGGCCGCTACCGGTTGCCGCCGATTCCCGGCCTCCTGGTATGCCTGCGGCTTGCGTAGCTGGATGGCTCCCCCGGGCAGATGCAGAATCAGATTTCCGACCCGATCGAGGCTCAGCCCCTTGGCTCCCCGCACGCGCAGATTGATGCGATCGGGGTTGGCCCCTGGGCCCAGCACAAAATCATATTCCAGTTGCTGTTGCCGGCCGTAGTAAACCAGATCTACCCCGGGATAGACGCTCTGATACTGCACCCGGGCGTAGTGGGGTACGTTCGTATGCCAGGAGCGCGGATTGTCCCCCAGGAGATAGTTGCTGATGCCGGGCAAGCGGTCAGACCCAGCTATCCGCGAGGCGGGATTGGCCCTTAACAGGTCCAGGCTCAGCATTCGAAACTGAGCCAATGCTCCATCCTTGCTCTTCCCTTGGCGCAGGAGCAGGAGCGCCCGATTCCCGGTCAACAACAAGCTATAACCATTGCCGTGCGCCAGAAACTTGACTTCGGGATTGCTCTGCCCCAAATTGGGCTCGAAACTCAGCGGCAGCTTGGCATAACTCTTCAGCACTTCGCCGCGCGCCGCGCTGGTTCGATTCCTCCTCGCCGCTCGGGTCTGCTGCGCCGTTGAAGCGCCGGCTACCAGGCCGACCCCGAGTGCCAAGCTTAGTCCCGCCACTATCAGCAGGATGACTTGCGGCCTTACCAGTTGACAAAACACACAGCCGGGTTTCGAAGCCCACTTCAATTCCACACATTCCTCCGCATGCTGCGATCCAGGGAAATTGGAGCACGCGCTCCCGCGACAAGCGCAGGCGTGAAGCCGGTAAACCTGTCACCAGATTGGGAGAAGCCAATGATACTTATCATCCGGCAGCTACGCTGGTCAAGGGCAGCAGGCCGCGCCCAGGCGTTCCCCGCATCGCTATTGGCTTTCGCCTAACCTCTCGGGCACGAACTGTAAAGCACTCGTGGGAAGTCAGTTTTCAAAACGAGTATGGCGCGCTTGGGTGGCTTTTAGCCCCACGACATCCACCCTGCGCCTTTTGGCGCCTGCGCTCCGTAGCCCTGGCGGCGCCTGCTCTTTTCGAAAAAAGTGCAACTCCTTTCACCACCCTTCCTGTGGACAACTGGCCGCCACCCAACCACAGTGCAATCCGGTGAACTGGATGGGGTTAGCGGTGCCGTAAGCACGCCCAAATGGAAGCGGAATTGCTCTCTTGCAGCCCATCGTGAGGAGCACGCCATGTCGTCAGCCGTAAGAGTGTTTGTTCCTCTGAACCTGGTTCCCTTGCAGCAGGCGGTGCTGTGCGCCAATTGTGAAGTGATCAGCGACAGCAAGAATGGGCACTGCATCGTGTGCGGCAGTCCCTCGCTCATCAGCCTGGCGCGCGTCCTGGATGGGTCAACCCGGCACGCGGAAAAAGGCCGCTCACGCCAGCGGGTGCGGACCAGGGCGGGCTCGACCGGCCATTGCGCCGCGGGCCGCGGGTGACAAGCTGAATTCGCCGCCAGTTTTTGAGCTTGCAATCTGATTGTAGTCTCAGTCACTCTGGCGACATCCAAGGCCAGCGCTGGTGTTTTCGTGAAAATCGGTCACTGTGAAGCCTTGGCTTCGCTGTCATGTTTTCGTGCCGTCAGCTAAGAAGAAGTGGGTACCCTCGGTTCGAGATGCAATTAGGATTTCCCCCAGCTATGACGCAAGCCATACCCGAACGGCGGATCATGCGGCGCTTCGACATGCGCCTGCCCGCGACCGTGCAACTTGGCGGTGAACAGGCAAACGAAATCGCCACCGAAACCCACAACGTAAGCGCCCGTGGAGTTTTCTTTTACCTCGATCTGCCGCTCCAGGTGGGCGATAGTATCGCCGTAACTCTCACTTTCCCGCCCCACGTGACTCTTACCGAGCGCGTCCGCGTGCGCTTCAGCGCCCGCGTGGTGCGGGTCGAAGAGCGCAAACTGCCCGGCGCAAACGTCGGCATTGCGGCCGCCATCGAAGCCTACGAGTTTCTGCGCAACCATCCTTTGGAAGAGCTACAGGAGACCCCGGGACCCAGCTGGAGCCACTGATGGACTTGGTGGATATCGCCGTGCTCCTGGTGTTTGCTGCCATCGCTGCTTTGGGCGTCAGCTCCAACTCTCGCGGTAATACCAGCGCTGACTGGGCCAGCCGTATTGGCATGATTGGCGTCGCCGCTTGGTTGTGCTGGATATTCCTGCGGCCCGGCGGCGAGAGCGCCCGCGGCATGCTGCAGATGGTGGAAAAATTTTTTAGCCAGTAAATCCCCAGGATCCCCAGGGCGCCACCGCTACATACTCCTCGGAAAACAGTGGACACGGAGTGAATCCGAGCAAATCCGCGTCGACCGGCTGTGGATTGGAAGCTTCTTACTTCTTGCGGAACTCCTGCATCTCGTCGCGCAGGCGGCGAAACCGGCGGCTGAGCACGGTCAGGTAGGTGATGTGAATCACCCAGGTGGCGGCATAAGCGGCATAAAGAAACTTCATCGCGGGGACCTCACATCCGGCTGGATCAGCGACTCCAGCGCCTGCGTCTCTTCAAAGTCCTGCCGCGCCCGCTCCAGCCGGAAGCGCAGCCAGACCACCAGAGCGGCAAAAGCGAAGAAAGCCGCCATGTTCATCAGCAGGGCATAAGTCATGCGCGGATCAGCGCCCGATCCTGGCCCGCCAAAATAAACCGGCTGCGGGTGCTGGGTTCGGAATAAACGGTTCGCCAGGTACACGAAGGGCACGTCCAGGAAGCCAAAGACCGCCAGCACGGCGGCAATCACCGGAGTCTGCCCGCTGGTCGAGTACCGCCGCAGGATCAAATAGCTGACGTATATCAGCCACAACAGCAGCGTGCTGGTCAGGCGGGCATCCCACGTCCACCAGATGCCCCACACCGGACGCGCCCACAGCGGCCCCGTAACCAGTACCACCGTGCAGAACACCACGCCGACCTCGGCGGTGCTCACCGCCAGCGCGTCCGCTCGCGGGCTGCGGCGCGCCAGGTAAACGATGGAAACCGCGAAATTGATCAGAAACAGCGTGAAAGCGGTGATCGCCGACGGCACATGGTAATAGAAAATGCGCTGCACTTCGCCCATGGTCTGTTCGGTGGGCGCGGCCACCAGGCCTTCATAGAGGGCGTAGGTGAGCAGGCCGAAGGTGAGGAGCGCGAGAATGACGAATGTACGTCTCATTCGGCGTGTAAAACCGTCTCAAATAGGAGCAGACATACAGTAGTAAACACCACATCGTAGACCGCAAGCAATACCATCCAGAAGCGGAAGGCCCCTTCCCCGGTCAGAATGGCGGTGGTCGCCGAGACCATGGCCAGCAGCGCGGGAATGGAGATGGGAAACAGGATTAAGGGGAGCATCACCTCCCGGCTGCGTGTGCGGATAGACATGGCGGCGAAAAAAGTGCCGTTCACTACCAGCGCCCAGGTGGCAAGCACCGCCACTACCGCCAACTCGTAGGCCGGGCCGATGGAGCGCAGGTTGTAGAACACCATGAAAAGCGGCGTCATTACCGCTTCCAGCACGGCCACGAAGATGAAGTTCCCCAGCGCCTTCGACAAAAACAGGGAGTTCGCGGGTGCCGGCGAAACCCGGTAGGCGTCCAGCACCTGATTGCGCAGCTCGCGCGCCCAGGTCTGGTTCAGGGCCACCACCGCGGCGAATAAGAACGCCACCCACACAATTCCGCCGGCGATGTGCCGCGACTCCTCCGCCGTGGGATCAAAAGAGAAGCTGAAGATCACCACCACCAGCAGGGCGAAGAACACCATGGAATTGATGGCGTCCTTGGAGCGCCACTCCAGGCGCAAATCCTTGGCCAGGGAGACCCGTGTGATGGCGCCCATGCTCATCGGCTGGTCCTTCCCGCTGAGGCTGGCCGTTCCTGCGGCAGCGGCAGATCGCGGGTCCGGGCGATAATCTGGCCCGCGGCCATGCCCACGAATTCGTCGGCCACTCCCTCCAGCAGCGACGCCTGGTGAGTCACGATGAAAACCGTTTTGCCCTGGTCGCGCATGTTGGCCAGCACTCGCACCATCTCCCGCGCTGAAACCACGTCCACATTGGAAAAAGGCTCGTCGAGAAAAAGGATTTTCGGATTGTGCACCAGGGCTCGCGCCAGCGACAGCCGCTGCCGCATGCCCTGCGAATACTGCCCGACGCGGCGGCTCAGTCCTGGATCCAGGCCCACGCCACGCATGGCCTGCTCGCAGGGCTGGTCGTTAGCGATTCCATAGAGCGCGGCGAAGTAGCGCAGGTTTTCCATGCCGCTCATCTCTTCGTAGAGCAGCGTGGGATGAGCCATGTAGCCGATTTCAGGCGTGACCGCGCGCAGGTCCTCGCAACCCAGGATGGTCACCGTGCCGCGTGTGGGCCGCGCCAGGCCGACCATGGCGCGCAGCATGGTAGTCTTCCCTGCCCCGTTATCCCCCAGGATGGCGTAAAGCCTGCCTGGCCCGAATTCCGCGCTCACGTCGCGCAAGGCGGCGAAGCGGCCGAAAATTTTGCTCACATGGGAAAGCGCCACCACGGGCGCAGCCGGACTCAGATTGCCATCGCTCGAGTTGGCCGGCGAAGGGGAAAAACTCACTTAGGAAGACCAGTGACGCCGGGGTCGACCTGGCTCATGTCCTTGGCCGGAGCCGCGGGCGCATTCTGCTGCTGGGGTGCGTACTTGGAGGCGCACTTGGCCTGGAGTTCATTGGCGTGAAATACGCCATCGCGCCCGAAGCTGCCTTCCGCCAGCGCCTGCGCGTTGTCCTTGAACGTGTCCGGCGGCGCTTCCGTTCCCGTGTAGACCACGGGCAGCTTGTTGCCTTGTTCCACTAACGTGAACTCCAGGTGCAGGCCCGTGCGATGGATGGACCCAGGCTCGACATTACCCGCTACCCGCAGCCGCTTCGTGTAGACGCTGTTGTCCATGCCGCGCAGCTCTTTGATGGTTACGTAGTAACTCTTGCTCTGCTGCACGCCAGTGTAGGCCAGGTAGCCCAGCGCGACCACGATGATCACTGTGGCGATACCGAATTTGATGTACTTGTTGCTTTGCGACATGGGCAGCGTGGACATGGACGGGATCACCCCTTTGAAAACTCTACCCGCTTGAGGTACATGGGTCAAGCGGCGTAAAGGCCTGGCAGCAGGAGATTTAAATAGGGTCAGCGAGCGGAATTTGGCCGCTAGGCACCGGTGACGTAGGTTATGTAGAAAACCCTACCATTGACCCTAAGATAGCTTTTGACGTCTTGTAAGCGTCGCATCCGCCTCAGAAACCATACTCATGTGGAACTTCGTCCAAGCAGTGTTCTACTCATTTCTGCCCAGGACGTATTGGCGCGACTGGAAGCCGAATTCAACCCTTAGCCTGGAAGGCTCGGCGATCGTCTCCGGGATTCTGGAATTCATCGTTTGTGCCTGGTTGCTGATCAGAAACTTCATCAACTTCCTGGTTCTGCGCCAAGGGCAAAGCAACTAAATCCGGCTGCCGGCGCAAGCTCAGGTACGCAACTGTATTTTGCCGGCGTAGTGACTCTCGAGTACTTGCTTCGAGGCGCTGATGAATTCCGCTTCTTCGGATTGCCCGCTGCCGTTTTGTAGTCTCACTGCGCGCGAACCTTTGTGTCTTTTGTGGTGAACGAGTTCCGCCGAAACTCTCCGGCGTATAATTGAACATTTAGATACTCGCCTCAGTGGGGGACCGTAATGCAAGCGAGCAATGGCAACCAGCAGAATGGCGGGAACGGCAATGGTTTTGGACCGGCTGCCCAGCCGCGGGCGGAGTGGATTGCCCGCCGTCGCCAAGAGGCGAACCGCTCCGGAGACCAGAATTTCTCCCAGATGCATTTGGCCCGGCGCGGCGTAATCACGGAAGAAATGGAGTACGTCGCCCGCCGCGAGCGGATCACCCCCGAACTGGTGCGCGACGAGGTGGCGCGCGGCCGCATGATCATCCCCGCCAATATCAATCACCCCGAACTCGAGCCCATGGCCATTGGCGTAGCTTCCAAGTGCAAGATCAACGCCAACATCGGCAACTCGGCCGTGACCTCCAATGTGGACGAAGAACTGCGCAAGCTGCACACCGCTGTGCATTTTGGCTCGGACACTGTGATGGACCTTTCCACCGGCGGCGACATTCCCCAGATTCGCGAAGCCATCCTGCGGCACTCGCCCGTGCCCATTGGCACCGTGCCGATCTACGAAGCGGTCAGCCGGGTCAAGCGCATTGAGGATCTGAGCGCCGAAGTCATGTTGGAAGTCATCGAAGAGCAGGCGGAGCAGGGCGTGGACTACATGACCATCCACGCCGGGGTGCTCATCCAGTACCTGCCGCTGGTGCACAAGCGCATCACCGGCATCGTGAGCCGCGGCGGCGCCATCCTGGCGCAGTGGATGGCCCACCATCGCAAGCAGAACTTTCTTTACGAATGCTTCGACGACATCTGCAAGATTTTTAAGAAGCACGACGTCTCGTTCTCTCTGGGCGATGGCCTGCGCCCCGGCTCCGTTGCCGACGCCAGCGACCAGCCGCAATTCGCCGAATTGCGCACCCTGGGTGAACTGACTAAGAAAGCGTGGGAGCACGACGTGCAGGTAATGATCGAGGGCCCGGGTCACGTGCCCATGGACAAGATCAAGGAGCAGGTGGACAAGGAAGTCGAGTACTGCTTCGCGGCTCCGTTCTATACGCTAGGCCCGCTGGTCACCGACATCGCGCCCGGCTACGACCACATCACCTCCGCCATCGGCGCGGCCATGATCGGCTGGTACGGCGCCTCCATGCTGTGCTATGTCACGCCCAAAGAGCACCTGGGGCTGCCCAACGACAAAGACGTGAAGGACGGCATCATCGCCTATAAAATTGCCGCCCACGCCGCCGATGTGGCCCGCCACCGCCCTGGCGCCCGTGACCGCGATGACGCCATCAGCTACGCCCGCTACACCTTCGATTGGGAGAAGCAGTTCGCCCTCTCCCTCGATCCCCAAACCGCCCGCTCCATGCATGACGAGACCCTGGCCGACGACTACTACAAGAGCGCGGCCTACTGCTCCATGTGCGGACCCAAATTCTGCTCTATGAACTACTCGTCCAAGGTGGATGAGTACAACAAAGAAGTCCACGGGCTGGAAAAAACCGACTACTCCCAACTAGTAGATAAATTCATGGCGGAGAAGAGCGCGTCCTAAGGTCGCTGCAACGGCAGGAACTGTTGCCGCACAATCCTCACTCCATATCGGAGATTTCCTTGATGCGGCTGCTGCTGGCGCTGATGGGAACAGCCGAAGCTGGATGCTTGCTGCGGCCACGACTGTGAATGAAATGGCGCACTGTCACGCCATCCGAGATGTAATCCACTTCGTGACTGTCGACGCGGACGCGCCGGAAGTCCCGCCGGAAGCTATGTCTTTCGGGGGTCGGCCCCATTTCTGGTGAAGAATCGGCTGGCAGCTGCATCGCCGCTGACGCGGGAGCCGGCAACACGGCTGGGCCGAAAGGAACTTTCTGCTCCACCCTCGCGGAGCGCTGCACCACCGCTAGCGGAACCGGAGAAGCCGGACGGCGGTGGGCATAGCCCACTAGCGCCGCCATGAGTAGCGTGCTGGTGATTCCCGCCAGAGCCATGGCCGGTTTCAGGCGGTTGTACCTCCCGACGCTCCACTTCACTACCCGCGTCGATTCCGGTGCGGCGGCAAACGATTCCGCCGGCACTGGCTGCAACTCCAGGGGGGCAGCTTCCGGATCTGTGGGAGCGGCTTGGGAGAGGGCCGGCGCCGCCTGAGCTTGCTCCCGCTCGCGCAGAATTTCCTCCACGAACAGGCTGCGGTTATACGCCTCCTCCTGCTCCGCCTGCCGGCGCAGTTCCTCTTCCGCCACCGCGCGCCGTGCCAGCATTTCCTGTTCCTGGCGCTGTTCCTCTTCCCGCTGCAGCCGCAGTTGTAACGCTTGTTGCTCCGCTAATCGCTGCTGCTCGGCTGCTCGTGCCATGGCCAACTCGCGTGCCGCCTGCTCTCGCCGTTCCCTTTCATATTGCAGCGCCATCTGGCGCTGTCTCTCCTGCACCACCCGCTGCTGTTCCATTCCGCGAATTTCGCGCAACAGGGCGCGTACCGCCAGCCATTCCCGCAGCGACTCTCGAGCTCGTCCCAGCCAATGCGATTCCTCCTGGGGTGTTGCTTCGGAGGAATGCTTGGAGTGCGCGGACCCGTTGGACCCCGCTTTGCTGACCACCGCATCGCGGGCATGGGCAATGCCCGCCTCCACATCGCGGCTGGCATCTTCGAATTCCTGCCGTTCCATCGCCTTACTCGCGCTCTCGTCAGAAACGGCGGCGAGTTCCAGGTCGTCTTGCGGTGTGCCCGAGACCAGCGTATTAGGGGCGACGAAAATCTCTGCATCTGCCCGGTCTCCATACTCGGCAATTTGCTGCCAGGCCTGCTGCGGCGTGC
>DATGIY010000421.1:0-3481 GCA_035295475.1 Terriglobales bacterium | reverse complement strand
CCGAAATTCACCGTTCTGCATTCTGGAACACCCTAGAAAACAGCTACCCAGTGGAGGCGTTTCGCGCTACTCTTGCCGTACATGAAACGGGTTGCGCTCTCAGGTCTGGCACTTCTGGCCGCCACCGTTGCCCTATTCGGGGACAACTCGACAGCGGGACAAGGGCAGGTATTATTTGATCGGGCGAACGCCATTTCTTGTCTTCGTACCGCGCAGTTCTCTCCCTACGAGTTGCAGATTCAGTTTCGCCTGTTTCCTCCAAATCAGATGCCAGTAAGCGGAACTTACGTTGAAATCTGGGCATCGCGTGAACAGTGGCGGAAGAAGATCACGGTTGGAGATTTCGACGAAGTCATAGTGCGGAATAAGACTGGTGAATGGAGAGCAGAAAGCGGCGGAGTTGAAGCGCCGGAAGTGCGAGAGTTCCGCGATGCGGTAGACCAGGTTTCTAATCTGAGGCTTGAGGCCGGGGAAGAATTCCAGGATGTTCTGCAGGGCCGAGCGGAGAAGCAGGAATGCGTGGAGATTCGAGCCCTGGGGCCACTAAAGCGAGGCTACTGCTTCGACTCTTCTACGGCCCAGTTACAGTCGATCAACTGGCTGGGACAACGTACATCCTTCGCTGATTACGCTTCGTTCGGGCCGGTATCATTTCCCAGGCATATGAAGGCAATGGGCAGGAGTGGACCGCTATGGGATGCCGAAGTACAAAATGTGAATCACCTCAGTTCCCTGGAGCAATCCTGGTTTGAGAAACCGTCCGGATCGGAGCCGTATGTAACGTGCACGAACGTGCGGCCTCCCAAGGCGGTGAAGACCCAAGACGCTTGGTATGACCCGGAATTGCGGCGGCAACATGTCCAGGGGAGTGTCATGTGGAACGTGGAAGTTGGGGCTGACGGCAAAACGCGTCACCTGCAGCTTGTGCACAGCGATAATCCCGCGTTTGCCAGTGCTTCCTATAATGCGATTCGAACCTGGCGTTTCAGGCCTGCCATGTGCGGGGATGTTCCGGTGTCCGTAATTGTTCACATCCAAACCAACTTCCGCCTGTACCGCTAGTGTTTTTGCTCATTCATGCTGAGGCTAGCCCCGGCTGGCAGGTAACTCTTCCGTCGGAACCAGTCCTCCATCTTTTCCTTCAGCTCCTCAACGGGCACGCGGGAGCCGATTTCCATCAGGCCGTCGCCGACAGGGAGGGTGTCATCGAAGATGGAGGCGTTGGTGAAATTGCGCATGCTGAAGCTGTCCAGCCATTTTTGCGGGCAGGGATGGCGTTGGCCCTCGGCTTCGTATTCCACGCGGATCTTGCGGGCGAACATACTGGCCAATATTGTAGCCGGGAGGGGTACAAATCGGCCGCAGGGTACTTCGACTCCGCCTGCCGATTCGCAAGCGAATTGGCCCGCTCCGCTCAGCATGACAGCGGTAAAGGGCAGCAAATTCCGGGCTAAAAATTTAAATGGGCCAGAGACCAAGAAGCGGTGACAATCCTTGGCCACTAGCCCATTCGATCCTGAATCGGATCGGAGGTGATACCTATATGCTAGACCCCTGGGGGCGAATGTCAAGCCCGAATGCGGAGCTTCCGGCTAAGGCGTTCAAAAATGGGAGTCGCCGGCCAGTTGCACTCTTCTCCGAAGCGCTGAAGTTGCGTTGACACTTCTCAAATCGAGATGTTAGTTTCTAGAGTTCAGCCCAGTCTCTCTCGCGGGCTTTCCAGGCGGTTTTTTACCACGGGACATGGACGAAATTCTCAGGCAATTGGGCGGATACCTGCTCGGCGCAATCCCCACCATAGTACTTTTGCTGGTGGTGTTTGTTGCCTATCGCGCCCTGGTGCATCGACCTTTGGGACGGGTACTGGCGGAACGACACAGCCGCACCGAAGGGGCCATGGAACGTGCCCGCACGGATATTTCAGCGGCGGGAGCCAAGGCCGCCGACTACGAGCAACGCCTGCGAGAAGCGCGCGCAGCCCTGTTTAAGGCTCAGGAGGGGCGGCGCAAGAAAGCTCTGGAAGCAAGGGCAGCGGCTGTACAGGAAGCCCGAACCCGCGCCCAGCAGCAGGTGCAGCAGGCGCGGGCGGCCATGGAGCAGGATAAAGTAGCCGCCCAAGCCGGGCTGGAGGTGGAGGCCGCGCGGCTGGCGGATGACATCATCCGCGCTATCCTGCGACCCGCCGCCGCAGCCCAGAACCCGCTCGCCGGCGGTCGCTCATGAATTCAATGCCGACCCCAGTTGTATCCCCGACCCGCGGCGCAGTATGGTTCCGCGCTCTGCCCGTCCTCGCTCTCCTCGTCCTCCTGTCGGGTTCCTTCGCCGCAGCAGCTCAAGAACGCGGTCAGGCGGAAGCCTCGGCGCCATCCCAGAATGCCCAAAGCCAAGCAACAGAGAAGAAAGCTCCAGCCAGGGCGACGGAGAATTCGGGTTCCAGCTTCGGCCGGGAATTAGCGGAGGCATCGCGCGAAGCGGCGGGGGAAAACGGCGAGAATGCCCAATTCAAGTTCTCACCCTCCGTACGCAAGATAGGCAAGCTGCTGGGCATCGGCACGCATGGCGCTTACTGGCTGGCCTTCATCCTGAACTTTGCCGTGTTGGCTCTGCTCATCTATCTGGTCTCGCGCTCCCGAATTCCGGCCATGTTTCGCAGCCGCACTGCCAGTATTCGCCGGGCCATGGAAGAAGCCTCCCGTGCCAGCGCGGAGGCCAACCGGCGTCTGGCGGAAATTGAGGCCCGCCTCGCCCGGTTGGATCAGGAAATCGCCGCCATGCAGCAGCAGGCGGAGCGCGAGGCAGCCAGCGAGGAAGAGAAGTTGCGTCTGGCGACAGCAGAAGACGCACGCCGGATCGTGGAAGCCTCCGAGCAGGAGATCGCCGCCGCCGCCAATCTCGCCCGCCGTGAGCTGACCGCCTATGCCGCCGAACTGGCAGTAGCGCTGGCGGAAAAAAGGATTCGTATCGACCATGATACCGATGCAGCGCTGGTGCGCGGTTTCGCCGAGCAACTGGGCAACGGCGAGCGTGGTCCGAACAGCAACGGCGGAAAGGGTGGCCGCTAATCTATGGCCGCCGTCAGCAGCCGCTACGCGCGGGCCTTCGCCGACGTGGTTTTGGAGCGGCGGCTGGATCCCACCCAGCTGCGGCGCGAGCTAGGCTCGCTGGCGGAGATGCTGGGGCAGAACCCGGAACTGCGCCGGGTGTGGGAAGCGCCCGCGTTGCCGGCGGCGCAGAAACGCGCGGTTCTGGATGCTTTGGCTAAGCGGCTTGGCTTCTCCCCGGTGCTGAGAAACTTTGTCGCGGTGCTGATTGATCATGAGCGCATTCCGCTCCTGGAGCAGATTGTTCGTCAGTTTGAGCTCGAGCTGGACCGCCGCCTGAATCTGGCCCAGGCGGAAATCACCAGCGCTCGCGACCTGAGCGCCGAAGAACAACGAGTGCTGGAAGCCGAACTCGAACGCATGATTGGCAAGAAGGTCCG
>DATGIY010000420.1:0-3330 GCA_035295475.1 Terriglobales bacterium | reverse complement strand
AAAGCGGGTGCGAGAAAGGCAGGCGGGCTGTGGCCGCAGGGACAGGCGACCGCCCCAACATGGCAAAAGCAGGTGCGAGAAAAGCAGGCGGGCTACGCCCGCCAGGACAGCCGGGCGTCCCTACACAGGCGTTGCCAGCGCGAAATACATAGGTCCTTCGTCGCCCTCACCGCGCAAGCGCGGCTCGCGCTTCCTCAGGATGACAGTCGGTAGCCCGATACAGAAATCTGCACAGGGCGGTTACTTTTCTTCCAATTGCCTGCGGGGCGAAGGCGAGATATGCTGCCAAGCTGATCCAAAAAATCTGCTGAAGCCAAATGGCCAATCTTTTTGAACTTCCCCGCTACATCGCGGTGGAAGGTCCAATACGGGTAGGCAAGAGCACGCTGGCGCGGATCCTGGCGGAACGGCTGAACGCGCAACGGGTGGCTGAGCCCGACGACAACCCTTTTCTCAAGGCTTTTTACGAAGGCGACGGGGGAGCCGCGTTTCAGGCCCAGTTTGCCTTTCTGGTGCGCCGCTTCGAGCAGCTGAAAGCCCTGGATCTGGGGCCGCGCTCCAATAAAACCGTGGTCGCCGACTACATTTTCGAAAAGGACAAGCTGTTTGCCTACCTGAACCTGAGCGACGTGGAGCTGGAAACCTACAACCGCTATTACAACTACTTCCGCGAGCAGCTGCCCACGCCGGACCTGGTGATTTATCTGCAGGCCTCGCCGGAGGTTCTGCGCAAACGGCTGAAAAAGAAGAGTGTAGCGGCGGAAAAGGGGATCAGCGAGGACTACCTGGAGGCGGTGGTCAAGGCCTATGAGCACTTCTTTTTTCACTACACCGCGTCGGACCTGCTGATCGTAAACACTTCGGATATCGACTTCGTGGACCGCAACGAGGACCTGCAGGAACTGCTGCGCAAGGTGTCAGAACCGATTAAGGGAACCCAATATTTCCTGCCCCTGGGGTCGGAAGCAGCCAGCGCCTAAGTAATCGCACGACCGGGGGTACTTCGGGTACCATAGATCAGGGCGGGAGTACCCCGTCCGAGCATCTAATTCAGAGAAGCACAATCCAGCAAAGCGCACCTAAAAGCCACGCGATCACCTGCGGTGAGGCAGGGGCGGGGGCGGCGCTACGGGGATGGATGTGGGGGAGAACAGAATGAAGTTTTTTGGTGTAAAGCTGGCGGCAATTGTGGGCTTGGTGGTAGGGCTGGCAGGAGTGAGCCTGGCGGGCAATCCGGCGGACATGAGCTCGGTGCTGCGGCCGCCCAAGGGCGCCAAGATGGCGATCGTCATATTTGAGGACCTGCAGTGTCCCATGTGCGCCCAGGTAGCGCCGCTGGTGGACCGGGCAGGGTTGCAGTACAACATTCCGGTGATACGCCACGACTTTCCTTTGCCCAAGCACAGCTGGTCGTATAACGCGGCCGTGCTGGCCCGGTTTTTCGATACGCAATCCCTGAAGCTGGGTAATGACTTCCGTGACCAGGTATTTGCCCACCAGATGGAAATCACGCCGGGGAACCTGCGCAGCTTCGCCGAGCGTTATGCCAACGCGCACAAAGTAGAGCTGCCGTTTGTGATCGATCCCCAGGGCAAGCTGGCGGCGGAGGTCAATGCCGACCGCGATCTGGGCAACCGCATTGGCATCGATCACACGCCCACGCTGTACGTGGTGACTAACCGGACGTCCCAGCCCTACGTCGAGGTAACCGACACCAACCAGCTGTTCCAGACCATCGATCGCCTGCGGCAGTAGGGGAACGCGAGCGGCTATTTCTGCGGTGGAGGAAGTACCTCAGCGGCTGAAGCCGCCAACTGCGCTGGCTGGCTAACGCAGCGCTGAAGCGCTGCGCCACCCCAAAACTTGCTGCGGCAGCCCAGACTGGTGCGCCACCCCAAGACTTGCTGCGCTGGAGGAAGTACCTCGGCGGCTAAAGCCGCCAACTGTGCTGGCTGCCTAACGCAGCGCTAAAGCGCTGCGCCACCCCAAAACGGGATGCGCCAGCCCAAGACTGGTGCGGCAACCCCAAGACTTGCTGCGGCGGAGGAAGTACCTCAGCGGCTGAAGCCGCCAACTTTGCTGGTTGCCTAACGCAGCGCTGAAGCGCTGCGCCACCCCAAAACTTGCTGCGCCAGCCCAGACTGGTGCGCCACCCCAAGACTTGCTGCGGCAGAGGAAGTACCTCAGCGGCTGAAGCCGCCAACTGTGCTGGTTGCCTAACGCAGCGCTGAAGCGCTGCGCCACCCCAAAACTTGCTGCGGCAGCCCAAGACTTAGGGCGGAGCTGGTTCCGTCGCGAAAGGCTACTAAGCGGCCGATTCCTGCATTCGCCGCAGGACTTCCAGCAGCTCAGGGATGTCCGGAGTCTCATCCAGGGGATAGACGCGGCTGAAGGCGATGCGTCCGGCCTTATCCACGATAAAAACGCAACGCTCGTTGATGCCGGGAATGGGCGGGCCTTCGCGCAGAATGCCGTACTTGCGGGCGACTTCGCCGTGAGGATAGAAGTCGCTGCAGAGGGGGAAAGCCACCCAGCCAATATCTTTTCTCTGCCAGGCGATGTGGCAGGGTACAGGATCGTTGCTGATGCCCACGACCTGGGCATCGAGGCCGGCGAACCTTGCCAATTCGGCGTGGAACGACGGCACCTGAGCGGCTCAGGTGGGGGTCCAATCGAGAGGATGGAAAGCGAGTACTACGTGCTTTTGGCCGCGGTAGTCCCGCAGACGAACGGTACACGGCTGTTCCCCAATCACTCCTGCAAGCTCGAAATCCGGGGCCAGGGAACCCACCGGCAACGGGGGCATGAGTCCTCCCACACAGGAAAACAGCAAAACGCTTATCTTAATGGCGGGAGCGAAAGGGCAGCAAGGCGGGTGGGCAAGGCGGCGCGCAATTTTGTTGTACAGAGAGATGCGCGCGCCAGTTGATCCGCGTAAGCTGTGGATAACAGACCTGCTGAGACAGGCATCGAAATTGTAGAGTCGGCCGCCGAGCGGCAATCGCCCGGTAAATTTATTCGCTTACAGATGATGGAGTGGTCCATGTTCGGAGCCAGGAACTACAACTACCGCAGCTTCAGCCGTGAGCAATTGCGCAAACATCTGACCGCAAAAACATTGCCGGGCCCGAGAGCGGGCGAAGAGGCGCCGGATTTCGAGCTGACCTCGCTGGAGGGGGCCAAGATCCGGCTCAGCGACTACGCGGGGGAGAAGAACGTGGTGCTCACCTTCGGCTCGGCGACTTGCCCCATGACCGCGGGCTCTATTCGCGGGCTGAACCATCTGCACGAGGAGTATTCCGACGACGAGGTGCAATTCCTCTTCGTGTA
>DATGIY010000419.1:0-3242 GCA_035295475.1 Terriglobales bacterium | reverse complement strand
AGTTCTCCGGCGGCGAGCCGACCATGCATCCATATTTCCTGGACGCCATCCGCTATGCCCGAAAACTCGGGTACAACAGCGTACAGGCGGCCACCAACGGCATCGAGTTCGCCAAGAGCAAGGAATTCTGCCGCCAGGCAGCGGAAGCGGGCCTGCGCTACGCCTATCTGCAGTTTGACGGCGTGGGCAACGCCGCCAACTCGCATCGCAAGGTCGGCAACCTGTTCGACGTCAAGCTGAAGGCCATCGAGAACCTGCACGAAGCAGGCGTGGAGATAGTTCCCGTCACCACCATCGTGAACGGCATCAACAACGAGCAGGTGGGGCGCATCGTACAGTTCGCCCTCGACAACCCGCGGATTATGTCGTTCTGCTCGTTCCAGCCGGTTTCCTTTACCGGACGCGACGAAGCCATCACCGATGAGCGGCGGCAGGCGCAACGCTACACGCTGTCGCACCTCGCGCACGACGTCAAGAAGCAGACAGGTTTGGGCGAACCGGCGCGCGACTGGTTCCCGCTGTCTTTTGTCAGCACCTTCTCCGATTGGGCTGATCTGGTGCATGGTCCCGATGCCACTTGGGGACAGGTAAGCTGCGGCTGCCATCCCAACTGTGGTGTCGGCATGGCCATCCTGATCGACAAGCACACCAAGGACGCGGCTCCGGTCACCGCCTTCCTGAACGCCGATCGGCTGGCCAAGGACGTGGCCAAGATCAACGACGCGGCACGAGGGAAGTTCCTGTCGTCGCTGGGCATGGCGCTTTCGGTGATGCGCAACTACGATTCCTTCAAGACCACGCCCCACTTCACCTTGTTTGCTCTGTTGAAGAAGTTCGATAAGAGCTTCGGCGTGAGCAAAAAGGCGCAAACCGGCGGCTACGGCAAGGTCACCCCGGACCGCACCCTGGAAGACATCCAGAAGCGGCGCCAGGACCGCTGGAACATCCTGTTCATCGCCGGCATGTGGTTCCAGGACCTGTACAACTACGATTTCCGGCGCACCGAGCAGTGCATCATCCCCTACGCCACGCAGGAAGGCGAGATTTCGTTCTGCGCTTACAACACGGGCATTGGCTGGCGCAACATCGTGGAGAAGATGCACATGACGGCCACGCTCACCAAGTGGTACGACGAGCACGGGCGGCATGAGATCTTCGCCGGCGGCAAGAAGGTGAGCCTGGACGGCGTGGAGCTCAAGGCGCTGACGCTGAAAGACGAAATCGTCACCACCGAAGAGCAGAAGGACCTGGACACGCTGGGCATCGCCAAGAACGCGCGCGAGGAGAAGATCCGCGCCCGCAACGAGAAGATGAAGAACGATGGCGCCTACAACGAGAAGATGGCCCGGCTTTACCGCGAGGTCATCCTGAAAGAGGGCCCGGCCGCCAGCAAGGACGGCTTCATTCCGCTGGATGCGCTGCAAGCCAAGGGCAAAAAGAGCGAGGAAGTAGCCGAGGAAGTGCTCGGCGACTAAGTTGCTGTCAGCACGGAATTTAGGGCCGCCGGGGCTCACTCCGGCGGCCTTTTTGTCGAGCGCGCGGTCGAAAACGGCTGTCGCTTCCGCAGGCGGGGCGGGGAGGTCGGGCAGACGAGCTGGATTGCGACGCTACTCTCTTGAGCCCGGGCCAGCAGCTCCCGGTTGCATCCCTGAGGCCTGAGCAGGATAATGAGGCGCCCGCCGTAGGACATTGATTACAATAAAGGTTTAGCCTCATCACGCGTAGTGAACCGAGGAGACCTGTTTGCACGAGTTGAGTCCCAGCCGAGACCCGGCCACGCCCCTTTTCTGGCGCGTGGAAGGCAGTCTGCTCAACTTGAGCACCGTGCGCCCGGTCGCCTTCTTCGCCTGGAATGCTCAGAGCTTCACCGAACGCTGGATTCGGCGCGGCGCCATTTTCCTGCAGGCCCTGTTGCGGCCCGTGCTCTACGCCAGCAATCGTGTTTTTGCCACCCGCGTGGTGCATGCCGTCTTGCGCGACATCAGCCGCGATCGGCTGGACCTGCTGGGTGAAGAATACTTCCAATACAAGCTACAGCCGCTCCTGAAACCCGAGGGCGTGGAAGCGTTGCGCCGGGTGCTGGCGGGCGGACATCGCGTGGTGCTGGTAAGCCAGGGACTGGATCACATCATGCGCCCCCTGGCCCGTTACCTGGGAGTCGAAGAGCTGATCTGCAACCTCCTGGAGTTTCGCGATGGCTATGCCACCGGCCGCCTGCTGGAGCCGGTCATCCGTCCGCGCGGCGCCCTGGCCCTGATCACCGGAGGCGGCGCCGACGGCAGCCGGGACCTGCCGCGCCTGAGCCGGGAACTCAGCTGCCCCTCCGAAACGCTCACGGCGGCGGTAAATCCTGCCCGTCGGGAGGTGAAGACACCAACGCGGCCGCTGGTGCAATTCAATTCTCTCCGCGCGCCGCAACGGTTTTCGGTGCGCCGCACTCTTGCCGGCAAGCAACTCCTGCTGATTGGCGTTACCGGCTTTATTGGCAAGGTGTGGCTGGCCCATATTCTCCACGATCTGCCGGAGATCGGCCGCGTTTACCTGCTGGTGCGCAGCCAGAAGTCCACTTCCGGAGCCCAGCGTTTCAAGAAGCTGATCGAGGATTCCCCGGTTTTCGAACCGCTGCAGGAGCGCCTGGGAGCACAGTTTTCCGCGTTTCTAAACAGCCGGGTCAAGGTGCTGGAAGGCGACGCCAACGAGCCCCACTTGGGCCTGGACGCGGAAACCAGAGCTCGCCTGCAAGCCTCGGTTGACGTGGTGATCAACAGCTCCGGGCTGACGGATTTCAACCCCGACCTGCGGGACGCGCTGGCCGGCAACGTGGACGCGGTGGCCAATGTCCTGGAATTCGTCCGCGGTTGCGATCACGCGGCTCTGCTCCATCTTTCGACCTGCTACGTGGCCGGGGCCCGCGATGGCCGCGTATTCGAGCAACTGGAACCCAATTACACCCCCATCGGCGATGCCAGTTTTGACGCCGACCGGGAATTGGAAAACCTTCGGCGGACGATAGCCGAGGCGGTGGCTCGCTCAGAGACCGACGAATTGGGGGAAGAGTTGCGCCGCGAGTCGCTGGCCAAGAAAAACGGCCATGGGCTTTCTCCCATCGCGTTGGAGAATCAGACGCGAAAAAACCGCATTCGCTGGCTGCGCTCCACTCTGGTCGAGGCGGGCACGCGCCGCGCCCAGCAACTGGGCTGGCCTAACACTTACACTTTTACCAAGAGCTTGGCGGAAGCGCT
>DATGIY010000418.1:0-3004 GCA_035295475.1 Terriglobales bacterium | reverse complement strand
AGGTGCTCGAAAGTTGCCGGAACAAATTTTTGCTCCTGGCTTACCTTGCCATAGACCGCGATCTTGAGGTTGCCCAAAATGCGCTTCCCCTTCTTGGGCTCCAGGCGCACCAGGCGGTAGGGCTGAGGGGGCTCGGTTGCAGCCGGCTCGGCCCTGTTCTTCTCGTTCTTCGAATCTTTCGATTGAGCTACTTTCTGCGCTTCTTCTGTTTTCTGCTGCAGAGTTGCGTCCGGCTGCTCTTGCGCGATCTTTACAAAGATCGTGGGCCGGCCCTGATGAACCTGGACTGGGGCGTGCTCGCCCGGCAGTTCAATGGATTGTTTGGCGGAAGCCAGAGGATTGATGGCGGAGGTCAAAACGTTACGCTTAATGTTGCGGTTGAGGTCGCCAGCGTCCTGTTGCAGTTCGACGAGCTGGGGCTGGCCCTGGTAAGAATCAAGCACAAAAACGCCTTCAAAATCGGGAAGGTTGAGTCCGGGGGCGGCTTGCGGGGTGGGAGCTTCTGTGCCCGCGTCGGCGTCGAGTTCCTTATCAACCTGCTGCTGAATTTCCGGAGGAGGGGCGCCCGCTTCCCGCGCCTGGTTGTATTTGTTGGTGGCATCCCAATCCACCAGGGAGTTGGGCATCTCCTCCCACTCGTTGCGCTCGGCGCTGAAATAGCGGAGCCGGTTGCCCTTCACTTCCCATTTGGTCACCGCCTGGTAAGAGCCGTCTTTCAAGATCAGGCGCTTGGCCAATTCCTGCGCCTGCCCGGGCAGAAGCAAAGCGGCTGCCAGCAGGGCCGTAGCCGCAATGGAGAACCATCTCCGCATACTGGGTATTATCTCGCTTCCGGGGATTCCGTGTTGATTAGATGCGGGTTGCCGGCCTGCAAAGTGCGGAAAAAAGGGGTCGAGTACAATAGGCGGACGGAAATACAGCATTCAGCCATCATGCACTCAGCATTCAGCCCCCGAACCGTCGGAGACCTTGCATGAAATTACATTTCACATTAGCCCTTGTCTTCTGCACCCTTCCGGGAATTGCCTGGTGCGGGTCGGGACCGAACCCTGCCCCGGCGGCGCCGCCGTCGCCGGACGAAGACGGCACTATGCCGGCGCTGGTTTCCATTGCCGGCGAAGGCATGATGAACACGCATGCCTACGATGAACTGGAAGACCTGAGCGACAACATTGGCGGACGCGTGACCGGCTCGCCGCAGGCGGCCAAAGCGATACAGTGGGGGCTGGCGCGCATGCAGGCGATCGGGCTGAGCAACGTGCACGCGGAAAAATGGCAACTTTCTCATGGCTGGACCCGCATTTCCGCCAGCGCCGCTCTGCTGGAACCCATCCAGCGTTCCTTGAGCGTGGACTCAATGGGCTGGGTCGGTTCCACACCCAAAGGCGGGGTGGAGGCCGATGTGGTGCCGGTCAACATCTACCAGCTCGATCAGGAAATGAAGAATAGCGCTAACTGGGCCGGCAAAATCCTGTTGATCGTACAAAAGGGCGACAAGCCGAGCCGCGAAGAGATGATGAAACTGTTCGCTAAGTTCGGCTCCTTCCTGAAAGCGGCTCACGCCGCCCAGGCGGCGGCCATCATCGGCGGGCAGGGCGGATCCATGGCCGCGGGCATGCGGCTGACCCACACCGGAGTCCTGGGCTTCGATACGGTTTATGACATCCCCGTGGTCAGCATGGTGGCGGAAGACCAGGAGCAACTGGAGCGTTTTCTCGACCACGGCAAAGCGGTGCGCGTGAAACTCGATGTTCAGAACCGAATCAGCGGGCCGGTGGAGAGCGCCAACGTCGTGGGCGAGATTCCGGGAACAGAACACCCGGAGCAGGTAGTGGTCATCGGCGGGCACCTCGATTCCTGGGATCTGGCGGAAGGGTCCACCGACGACGGCACCGGCGTGGCCACCACTCTGGGCGCCGCGGAGGCCATCGTGAAGTCAGGCCAGAGGCCGCGCCGCACCATGCGTTTCGTACTTTTTACCGGGGAAGAGCAGGGCCTGCTGGGCTCTCTCGCCTACACCAAAATGCACAAGGATGAGATGAAGAACCACGTTGGGGCGGTGATCCTGGACGATGGCCAGGGGGCGGTAGTGAGCCTGAACCTGGGCGGGCGCGATGACCTGATCGCCGTGGTGCAGAAGTTCACCGACTCGGTGAAGGCATTTGGCGAGGTCAAGGTGGATGATCGCACCGTATTCGGCACCGACGCCGGTCCCTTCATTCTGCAGGGGCTGCCCGGCATCAACATGGGCCAGGATTCGCCCGAGTACAAGTACACCCATCATTCGGCGGTGGACACTCGACAAGGTCAAACCCGACCTGCTCACGCGCGACAGCACGCTGATGGCGCTGACCGCGTTCTGGATTGCCGACCGCCCGGAGCGTCTGGCCAGCCCATGGACGCCGCAGCAAACCGCCGCCATGCTGGTGAAAAAGCATGAGGATCAGATCCTGAAAACGTTCGGTATCTGGCCCTTCGGGGACACAGCTACTACTACCGAGAAAACGAAGTCGGGCGGGAATTAGTCTTTTTCAGCGCGGAGACGCGGAGGCCGCAAAAATCTTTTTTTCACAGCAGAGACGCCGATGCCGCAGAGAAATCTTTTCAGGGCCGCCCGGCTGATTTTGGCAAAGGGCACCGGTAGAGACGTAACTTGTTAGGTCTTCGGAGGCGCCGAAAGCAACATTTCTAACGACGTGATGATCGCCACGCAATGAAATCTGCCTCAGCGAACTCGGCGACTCGGCGGTGATAAGAGCTTCTCGCGAACCGGCCGATAAGACTCTTCTCAGTCAAAATTGTTCTTTTTCCCTTTGCGGACGTAGGCCACCGTGTCGCCGATGTGATTGCGGCTGTGCACGGCTTTTTTCTTGGCCAGGTGGCCAAACATCTGGATACCGAAGCCGCCGTCCAGGTCGTTGGTGATCCGCTGCCGCCATGGCCGGCGAACGATCTGGGTGGTCAGCCGGCGGGTGGTCCGCGGCTGGGTCATGATGTGGTCGGC
>DATGIY010000417.1:0-3982 GCA_035295475.1 Terriglobales bacterium | reverse complement strand
CCGAGCCCCCGATCTGAAAACGATTTTTGAGCAGCTGATCCATGCCCTGCTGGTTCATGACCATCATGACCAGATCCACGCCCTCAACGCCGATCTGCGCGCCCCAGCTGCCGCCGCCAATGGTGAAGAACTCGGGTGCGCTCCAGCCGGTCGGCGTGCGGCAAACGGCCACGCCCTTGCCGTGCTTAGCCCCGAACACAAAGCCACCTTTCAGCATGCGCGGCACTACCGCCACACACTTCGCCTTGTCGAACACTTCGTTGGGAATGCCCTTGTCCGGCGTGGCCATGATCTGATGCAGCACCTGGGCCGCCTTCTGCATGCGCTCCGTCGGCGTGTCGGCGAAAGCCGCCCCCGTCATCAGCAAAATTACCGCAAAACCTATCAGCTTCTTCATAAATCCCCTCGTTGCCGGCTGCACCGGCATCACCTGTCCCGCCCTTGCTTAGAAGCAAACCTGCGTGATGGAGTTCGCCAGACGCGTCAGAGATCCCTCAGCCGGAGCTGCTGCCGCCGGGCTTCCGTGACCGGGGAGCAGCGGATAGCAGCCGTTTACCCTCCTCAACCCTGGCCAGGAGATCAGGAATTCTGATCGGGAAGGAATAAGGCCGCTAGGCGGGTTTCGCAATTCGAAAACGGCATGAAAAGCCATGATCGGGAGGGCAAGGGGGCTGGATCTGGCGCGGCGGGTGGCCTAGAAACAACAAGGCGGCAAATGCGCTCATCGAAGCAAAAAGGAGATAATCGAATGCGCCGCTATTCCCTGTTGCTTGCAAGTCTGCTGGTATTGGCCCTAGCCGTTTGGGGACAGGCACTCCGCCCCATGACGGTAAGCCCATCGTTGCCGGCAGCCACTGCCACTATGGGCATTTCCCACGATACCAGTGGCACTACTTACATCAGCATTGAAGCTAAGCACCTTGCCCCGGCAGAAGCCTTGCAGCCACCAAAGAGAGTCTACGTGGTTTGGGTGGAACCGGCAGGCCAGCCGCCGCAGAACCACGGTGTGCTGCAACTGAATGACAAGCAAGTGGCCAAGTACACGACCACCACGCACGCCACCGATTTCACCGTATTCGTAACCGCGGAAAACGATCCCGAGGTGAATCAGCCGACCGGAGATCACCTGCTCACCGGACGATAGGTGATGGCGCCCAAAAACGGGTGAAACCGGCTTTAAGGGGGAATGCCTGGGGCGCCGCTGAGAAAACCATGGATATGGGCGGCCCATCTCAGTGAAGACCACAATTTCACAACCAGAATTGGGCCGCCTCGCGCGTGAGAGGCTGCCACCAGGAGGAATTCTCTTATGCGTCTGCTGCTTATACCAGCCGCTTTGCTAGTGACCGCGGGATTGGCACTGGCCCAAGCCGGCTCCGCGACAGCTCCCGGTTCGGCTGGCCAGACGGGAACCAGCGGGACAGCTGCTACACCGACCCCCACGACTCCAGGAACCATGAGCGGCCAACCCGGCGCCACCGCTCCGCA
This sequence comes from Terriglobales bacterium, assembly GCA_035295475.1. Taxonomy (GTDB): domain Bacteria; phylum Acidobacteriota; class Terriglobia; order Terriglobales; family Acidobacteriaceae; genus JAICWP01. The sequence continues at coordinate 2,494 of DATGIY010000417.1, read as the reverse complement.
GTCCGGCAGTGCCACAACACCGAACAACCCTGCCCCTACTCCCGGAAATAAACCTGGCAGCACGGCAGCAACACCGGGCCAGAACATGCCGCAGAATGGCACGGCAACAACCCCGGACCACCCCAATGCCGCGCCCGGTACGGCGCCCGCGAATCCCAGCGGTACCCCGGCGCCCGGAACGGCTACGCCACCCCCCAGCACCACGCCCAGCACAGTTCCTCAAAACGGAACAGGTACGAGCGGAACGGGGACGACAACCACCAACACCAGCAGCGGGGCTCCGGGCACACCAAATACGCCCGGCGCGGCTGGAACCGCCGGCACTCCGGGGAGCACTAGCCCGGCTAACCCGGGCGCAAATCCAGGTGCAACTCCCCCCGCGGCTACGCCGCCACCGACTTCAACTCCGCACCCGCAGCGGTAGTGGGACCATTGGCCGAGGTTGGAGCAGGGCTCAGTCCCCTGCTCCGTAACCTCCCGGGTATGTCTTTCCGGCGATTGCTGGATAGAATCGAGAATCAACCCCGCACGGGATGGCCCTTCTTGAGCCAGTCGAGAAACATCTGCTCCTCGGTTTTGTCATTGCTGCGCAGAACGTGGCGCAACGTGTTGCCGCTGACAAAGTGGCAGACCTCTTCGGCCACGTTTTTCACGTGGTCGCCGGCGCGTTCCAAGGCCTGCGCCATGAGCAGCACCTGCACACTTTCGCGGCAAGGTTCGCCTTCGGGGTTGTCGATGTGACGGACGAACAGCAGGTTGCGCAGACGGTCCAGTTCAGCGTCGGTGCGCAAAACGGTGATGGCGCGGTCCAGATCGCGGCTGGAAAAAGTGTGGTAAGCGTCGCCCAGCATCTTTTCCAGAACGGATGCCATGCGAATCAGGTCCTGAACATCCCGATTTTCCAGCCGGCGTCCCACCGCGCGGGCAGCGGAGGCGAAGCTCGCCACCAGGTCGCCGATGCGTTCCAGGTCGGTCATGCATTTCATGCACGCCAGCAACTCACGACGCTGCGCCTCGTTGGCGATAGCGAGGGCCGCGCTGACCCGCTGATCTAAATCACGATCGAGGCGATCGAGCTCGCGCTCACACTCATCTACTTTGGCGTAAATCGTGGCAGCGCCTGAACCCAACGCATCGGCGGCGTGCGCGGCCGCCCCCTTGGCTAAGTGGCACGCATGCAACGTGAGGCCGACGAGGTAGGCGTGTTCAGCATCGGGACCTGGAGGAGAGACTTCCGCGGGCAGCGCCATGACGACACCTCGAAGCTGGCATGTCTGGGAACGGGCTCAGAATAAGGCTGAGATGTTACAGATGAGTTACAGAGAAATGAATTTGTGGTGAAAATTGCACCCTGCCGGTCCACACGGCTCATGCGCCGCCGGATCAGTCGCCAATGTCCTCATTCCACAAATCGGGATGCGAAGCGATGAACGCGCGCATCAGGGCGGTACATTCGGTGTCATCCAAAATCACCAGGGAGACGCCGGCATTACGAAATAAATCCTCGGCGCCCCTAAAATTGCGGTTCTCGCCGATGATGACCCGCGGAATCTTAAAAAGCAACGCGGTGCCGGTGCACATGACGCACGGACTCAAGGTGCTGACCAGAGTCAGGCGGCGCCAGTCGCGGCGGCGGCCGGCATTGCGGATGCACGCGACCTCGGCGTGAGCGGTCGGGTCGCCAGTCTGAACGCGCAAATTGTGACCTCGAGCAACGATGTGGCCTTGGGCGTCCGCCAGTACCGAGCCAATGGGAAGCCCACCTTCGGCTAAGCCTTTTTTTGCTTCCAGCAACGCCTCACGCAGAAGATCTTGCTCATTCATTTGGCACCTGAAAATCGAGGTAAAGCGATCATGCGGAAAAGCATACATCGCTGCTGCCCGGCCGAGTTCCACCCGCTATGTGCATTTCTTTGCAACCGCTGAAGATGCTATGTGACGAAGAGGGGTCGCAAGCTCCTCAATGCAAACCACTATACCCTGGGCAGTTTGGAACCGGGTGTGCACGTAACCAGGTGCAATCCCCCGATACAGTTATGGCCAGCAGCAAACTTCAACCTGAGGCACGCCATTCCTCAACGTCCGACACCTGCCCTATGTGCGGCGGCCAAGGACGAATCTTGTATCCCTTTCCCGCCGATTGCTCGCCAAACGCCATTGGCGGCGTGAAAATTCAAGCAGTGACTTGCCTGGAATGTGAGGGCAAGGGGAAATTGGGTGCCCCGGTCTGTGCGGTCGCGGGAATAGCGAGCTAAAATTTCCATATCATGGAAACGAAGCTTCGCGGAAAGACAGCCCTCGTTACCGGAGCCACTGGCGGTTTGGGCAGACTCGTTACTCGCATGCTGCTGGAGGCGGGAGCCAAAGTAGCGGGCCTGGCCCCACAGATCCAATCATCGGATTTCCAACATCCCTCCTTCCTCGCCGTACCGCGATACATCACAGATGAGCAGTCGGCCAAAGCGGCCATAGATGAAGCCGTCCTCCAATTAGA
>DATGIY010000416.1:0-2168 GCA_035295475.1 Terriglobales bacterium | reverse complement strand
GATGGCTGAGACGCAGACTGCACTGGATCATTTCCATCCGCTGGATCGCGCGTTTTTTGTGCGCGGTCCCCGGCGCGTCGCACGCGGCCTCCTGGGAAAAGTGCTGATCCGCAGCCAGGCCGATCAGACACTTCTCAGCGCGCGCATCGTCGAAGTAGAAGCATACCTTGGGGCGAACGATCCTGCGGCCCACTCTGCCGCGGGCAATACCGCCCGAACCTCAGTGCTTTTCGGGCCTCCCGGTCACGCCTACGTCTACTTTATTTATGGAAACCACTACTGCCTCAACGTGTCCTGCGAGCCCGAAGGCCGCGCGGGAGGCGTACTGTTCCGCGCACTCGAACCGCTGTCAGGCATCGATGACATGGCTGATGCCCGCGGAGTCCAATTGCGTAGCCCGCGGGACCTGCTCAAACTCACCAGTGGTCCAGGACGCCTTTGCGAAGCCTTCGGCGTCACTCGCGCCCGCGATAATGGTCGCGATCTCACTTCGGCGCAAAGCGGCCTTTGGATCGCGGACGATGGATATCAGGCACGCGGGATTGTTACAACGCCGCGAATCGGCATCACGAAGGCTGCAGGCCATCCCCTGCGCTACCTTCTCGCTGGGAACCCCTTCGTCTCCGGGCCCAAGCTGCACCAGAGATAACGGCCAATCCTCTCTTTCCATGCACTCCTTGACAGCAGGTGTAGACTTGGCACCGGGTTCGATACAGCCAAAAGCCTCGCCCCTCGAGGCTTTTCGGGGTCCACTGGCGAGCAGTCTGTGAAGATTAAAGATCGTCGGACTGAATTCTGCCGCATCTCTTCGGTGGCTCGAATCATCTTACGATTTGAGGAGTCGCGCGTGCCTTGTCTCGCACTATCTCGGGCGCTGGTTGCGGCTGTCATCCTCATTGCCGCATCCTCGCCGGAGGTCATGGCTGCGGATGGTGCAGCGGCCATCCACCCAAGGGCAACTGCCTCCTACATTCTTGTCGGTTTCGCGGGCGGATTCGTCCGGCACGACGATCCCCGGCACGGCCCCGTTCAACTGGCGCAACGCATTCGTGAGGGAATTTCGAAAGGTTCTTATGTGCAGGTCTTTGAGAACCGTCATCGAAAGACGGCCTACAACACCATCCTCCGCCTGCTGGACCGCGATCACGACGGCGTTCTAACCCAGGAGGAGAAGGCGCAGGCACGCATCATTCTCTTCGGCCATAGCTGGGGAGCATCTGCCGTGGTGCTGCTGGCTCGCGAACTGAATCGCGCGGGCATCCCTGTGCTGCTGACCGTGCAGGTGGATAGCGTGGCCAAGCCCTGGCAACACGACGGTGTGATTCCGGAAAATGTGGCAGCGGCGGCCAACTTCTACCAGCCACATGGCCTGGTCCACGGCCGCAAGGAAATCACGGCCGCCGATGATTCCAAGACGCAAATCCTCGGCAACTACCTCTTTGACTATGAGAAGCATCCGGTAAATTGTGTGGGTGGGGCCTCCTGGTTCCAGCAGACCTTCACTCCCAGCCACATGCAGAGCCAGTGCGATCCACGTTTATGGTCGCAGGTAGAACAGCTCGTACGCCGGACCATGGAGCCACCGCCCGCCGCACTCGCGGCGATTCCGCTGCCTTAAGTGTGTGCGTGGCGCGGTAGCAGCGGTTTTGAATCGGCCTCGCAAGGCACGGCTTCAGCCATGCCACAAGCACCCGACCTTCATTGCGGCTTTACATTCTGCTGAAAGATCCAATAGCTTGAACGGGCGCGGCTTCAAGCCCCGCCGGAAGTGCAGCAATGCCATTGGGTCTAGCCGCTGAGGAAAGCCAACTTATGTGCGCGCCCGGCGCTGCGCTCAGAGTCCCCGATTTTCGATATAATAATTCAGCGTCACACCCGCTTCAGCAGGGGCTTTGCCAGGAATAGTCCTTCGTTCCACCCCCGTGCCGCTCAGGATGCTTCATGTTCAGAAACCCCTTCTCTTCCTCCTCTCCAGCCAGCAAGTCCACGCGCAATTCTGTCCTGTTTGTAGGCAATGACGGTTCGGATCTCGCCCTTCGCAAGCAGCTCTTGGAATCCTCTGGATTCTCGGTGGTGACTGCGCCTAGCAGCGAGGACGGCCTGAACCTGTTCATGTCCAAACCAGTGGATGCCGTCGTAGTGGACTCATCCCTGCCTGGGGAACGCGC
>DATGIY010000415.1:0-2629 GCA_035295475.1 Terriglobales bacterium | reverse complement strand
GTAACCCGTGATGCAGCACTCGGGAAACGCCAGCAGCTGGACCTTCTGGGCGGCGGCTTGTTCCGCAAACGACACAATGGTTTCGAGATTAGCGCGTTTGTCACCCGGACAAGGTTCAAACTGGACGGCCGCGGCTTTGATGTTCTGCATGCCGCATGAATATAACATGGTGAATCCTGCGAAGAGCGAGGCTGTTGGCTGTTCGCACGATTGGAAGCGTCCATCACCCTGCACATCACTGCTCTGTGCGCATTGGCTGCAAGTGTGACATCGCAGTCGATCCCGGTCTTCAGCTTGCTGCCTGGCGTCATGCTCGCGATGGTTGCGCTGTTCCCAAACGTCAGTTCGGGGTTGAACTCGGCGCCATCCTGCTGATTTTCACCGGCCAGGTATGGAACATGGCTTTCAGCTTTTACGCCTCCTTGAAGGGCATTCCCAAGGATATGCGCGAAATCGCCCGCGTCTACCGGTTCAATCCCTGGCTGAAGTTCCGCGATGTTGAAATGCCCTCGGCTGCAATCGGCTTAGTGTGGAATTCCATGATGTCGGTTGCCGGCGGCTGGTTCTTCCTAATGGCATGCGAGATGTTTGTTTTGGGCAACCGCGATTTTCGTCTGCCGGGGCTGGGATCATATCTGCAAACGGCAGCCAGCGCCGGCGACACGCAGGCAATCCTCTGGGGCGTGGCTACAATGGTTGCGCTCATAATTCTGCTGGATCAAGTTGTATGGCGCCCGGTGATTGCGTGGGCTGAAAAGTTCAAACTGGAGCAAATCGAAAGCGCTGAAACGCCCGGCTCGTGGCTCTTGGAATTGGTAAAACATTCTCGCCTGATCTCACGGTTTCGCAACAAAGCTATCCCACGTCTCTCGGAAGCGTTTTCTCGGCGATTAGCCAGGGATCGTTCCCCGGTTTTCGCAGAGCAGCACAGGTTTGGCTTAGCGAAAAGATGGACACCAAGGATTGCGGCTGCTGCGGCCATGGAAGCGATTTCTTACGCCGTTGCGCATGTGGCCATCATGCTGGCAGGTCTCAGCCGTGCCGACATGGTGGAACTCGGTACTGGGGTGCTTGCCACCTTTGCCCGGGTAAATGTCGCGCTCTTGATCGGCGCAGCGTGGACCATCCCAGCCGGTGTGGCGATCGGGTTCAGTCCGCGTTTGTCTCGTATCGCCCAGCCCTTGGCGCAAATTGCAGCGTCCCTGCCGGCAACCGCCCTGTTCCCCATCGTGCTGCTCATTCTGATCCGCGCCGGTGGCGGATTAGGCATTGCCTCGGTTGTACTGCTTTTGCTGGGGACGCAGTGGTACATCTTATTCAACGTGATCGCCGGGGCAATTGCCATCCCTGCCGATTTGAAGGAGGCTGCTGCGGTGTTCAAGTTCGAATCAGGCGCCAGGTGGCGCAAGCTGATTCTGCCGGGAATCTTCCCCTACCTGGTTACCGGCCTGGTCACCGCATCTGGCGGGGCCTGGAACGCGAGCATCATTGCCGAGTATTTCCATTTCAAGGGGCAGATATTTTCAACCGTTGGTCTGGGAGCTGTCATCAGCCGGGCGACGGACTCCGGCAACTTCGACTTGCTCATTGCGTCAACCATCGCAATGGCAGCGGTGGTGGTTACGATCAACCGCCTGGTCTGGCGCAGGCTCTATGTATTGGCGGAAACTCGTTACAAACTGGAGTACTGAAAGTTAATCGAGAGCCTGTGTCTTGGGGCTGCAGCCGCCTAGGCGCGACGTAGCCCGCGCTCCTTGATTGAGGGGTTCTGATCGCTGTCCCCCAGGATTTCGCGAAGAGTCCAATCGATGCGATCTACGGTTTCCTGGGTGACCTGTATGAGGTCCGGGTCACGCTTAACGTGAACGGAATACAGCACAGTTGTCAGTGCATTGCGAACGTGATGGTTGACATCGGCCGCCACCCGCAAGCGCTCTGAATCGGCGACGCGCAGGCGTTCATAATACCGCGCCAGCATCAGGCTGAGGAACGCGGCCACAACTCCGGTGAAGATATCGGAATACAGAATACCGCGGTTCTCAACACCGAGGGTCACGTCCAACAGGATGCCCGAACCAAATGCCGCTAGGCCAATAAGGACTGAGAAAAGATATTTTCTCCACCCGGCTTGAACTTTTTGCTGGTGAATTGGAGAACGCATGTGATTTGCTCGTCCAGTAGATAGGTGTCCGATTATAGACTGTGGCACTCTATCTCTTGGCACCCAACCCCGGGCACTCTTCCGCGAGCATTCGGAATGCAGATGCACCGGAACGCCTGGCGAAAACCAGGGGATCATTTCGACGGTCAGTAATGTGTCCTGATTACGGGCAATTGGGGACTAAGCCGGCAGGGCTCTCACGAGTCAGTACAACTCGGTACCAATGACGCGAGAAAAAGACTGGCTTCTTGACTCCTAAGCGACGCCAAATGTTTTAAAAGTCGACTCTTTCTTGGTTCGGAATCGCAGGTTGGGTAGGTGAAGGGCTGCGCTTGCCCCCTCAGGTGAGACAAACAGTTAAGAGATAGTTCGCCGTTCGCTGCAGAATGCTCGACCGGCAAACCGAGTGTAATGCATGCTGCCCCCGGTTGGTGAAGCGGAGGCGGGCTCTGGTGGAGACCACCTCGC
>DATGIY010000414.1:0-10052 GCA_035295475.1 Terriglobales bacterium | reverse complement strand
GCAATCATTTTGGCCTGCGTCATCGCGCTGGGAATCGCAATTTTTCTGGTGGGATTCAGTCGTTAGAACGCTGCCGCCTGTGGGACGGGCTGGCGTCGGGAAGTTGAATGCGAACACCCGAAACGAGGAAGTTCCGAAACTCTTCCTCAAGAAAGCCCTCATTTCGCCTGCGCCAGCTGGCTTACCACCTTCTGCAGTGAGGCTTCATCTTCCAAGTTGAGGCAGGTTTTTCCGCGATCGATCTGGCGCATCAGGCCGCACAAGACCTTGCCTGGCCCGACCTCGAGAAACATTTCCACCCCACGGGCGATCAGCAGGCGCATCGACTCTTCCCAGCGCACAGCGCCGGTCACCTGCCGTATCAGAGCAGCGCAGCTTTTCTCGGGAGTTTCTACCAGCGCTGCATCCACATTGCAGGCCACCGGCACCTCAGGATTGCGGAAGGTCAGCTGCTTCAGGTCCCCGGACAGCCGCTCCTGCGCCGGCTTCATGAGCGAGCAATGGAATGGGGCGCTCACCGGTAGCATCACAGCTTTCTTGGCGCCGCGCTGTTTTGCCAGTTCGGCAGCGCGCTCCACTGCGGCCGCGCTTCCTGAGATGACGACCTGCTCGGGCGAATTGATGTTGGCCGGCTGGCAGACCTGCCCTTGCGCGGCATCGGCACAAACCTGTTCCACAATTTTTAAGGGCATGCCCAGGATCGCGGCCATGGCCCCCTGGCCTACGGGAACTGCTTCCTGCATGTACTTGCCACGATTGCGCACGGTGCGCACGGCATCGGCAAACGGCAGAGTGCCCGCTACCACATGCGCCGAGTATTCCCCCAGGCTGTGTCCCGCGGCATAACGCGGAACAATTCCCATCTCCCGCAACACCCGAAACGCCGCCACCGACATGGTCAGGATGGCCGGCTGCGTGATCTCGGTCAGCTTGAGTTTCTCTTCAGGCCCTTCCCAGCAAACCTGCGAGAGCTTGTATCCCAGCGCCTCATCCGCCTCCTGAAAAGTCTGCATCGCGGCCGGATATAGTTCTGCCAACTCCTTGCCCATTCCTGCTTTCTGCGATCCCTGGCCGGGAAAGATAAAGGCGATATTGCCGGCGGCAACGTGTTCGCCGGGCTTGGGCTCATGGCCATGGGGATGGTAGGGCAAGCGGGAATCTTCAGGCATGGGCGGCGGGTCCTGTCAGGAGGTGACTTCGGCGGGCAAGCGGCTCAGTTCCTGTTCAATGGTAGCGTTGATCTTGTGCTCGGCGAACTCGGAAGCCACCCGCACTGCGTTTTTAATCGCATTGGCGTTGGAGGACCCGTGGCTGACGATGCATACCCCTTTCACTCCCAGGAGCGGCGCCCCGCCATACTCGGTGTAATCGACGCGCTTCTTGAACTCGACGAAGGCTTTGCGCGATAGCAGGAATCCCACCTGCCGAGTGATGGTGGCGCGCAGCGAATCTTTCAGCGCCTCCCGCACCAGTTCCACCACGCCTTCGGAGATCTTCAGGGCTACATTGCCTACAAAGCCATCGCAGACGATGACGTCCACCTGGCCGTTATAGAGATCCCGGCCTTCAACATTGCCCACAAAGTTGATAGGCAGCTGCTTCAGGAGCTGGTAAGCCTGGCGCGTCAAGTCGTTGCCCTTGGTCTCTTCTTCGCCGATGGAAAGCAGTCCAACTCGCGGACGGCGCGTCCCGAAGATGCTGCGAAAGTAGATCTCGCCCATGATCGCGAACTGCTCCAGGTTGTATGGCTTGCAGTCCACATTCGCGCCTACATCGACGAGGATCGCGGCCGTTCCGGCGGCGGTCGGGAACACGGCGGCCAAGGCCGGCCGGTCCACCCCGGGCAGGGTGCCGAGAATAATTTTCGCGGTAGCCATGGCCGCGCCGGTGTTGCCGGCGGTCACAAAGCCGGCGGCCCGGCCTTCGTGGACCAGGCGCAAGCCCACCCGCATGGAAGAATCGCGTTTGGCGCGCAAGGCCTGCGCCGCCTTGTCCTCCATGGTAATGGCCTCGCTGGCGTGCACGACTTCGATGGGCAGCCGCGCCGCTTGCGGGTGGTGGGCCAGTTCGTTCTGCAGCAGATCTTCTTTGCCTACCAGCAGGATATGGACGTGATGTTGCCGTGCCGCCAGGATCGCGCCTTCGATTTCAGGCTTGGGCGCACGGTCCGAACCCATCGCGTCCACCGCTATGATTGCCATCGTCAGCCAGACCGGAACCGCTTACTTGGATTCTTCCATCTCCAGCACTTCACGGCCCTTATAGTAGCCACACTTAGGGCAGGCGCGGTGGGGCATCTTGCGTTCGTGGCAGTTGGGGCACTCGGAAAGCGAGTGCGCGGACAAATGGTCGTGGGCACGCCGGGTTGACGTGCGCGCCTTGGAATGACGTCTTTTTGGGTTTGCCATGCAATCCTCTTTTGCCGGCCTCAATGCTGCGAGCACTAAACCTGGCCTCCACAGTGTAAACCGGCGTTTTAGCTTTGTAACTTGTCTTTGATCTCCTTCAGCGCCGACCAGCGGGGGTCTTCCAGCGGTTCGGAGCAGTTGCACTGCTCAAAATTCAGGTTGCGTCCGCAATGTGGGCACAAACCCCGACAGTCCTCACGGCACACCGTTTTCAAGGGCACAGCCAGAAGCACCTGTTCCCGCAGCACGTCTTCCAGCAGCACGCCTTCGCCGGTGTAGTAACTGACTTCCGCCTCATCGCCGCTCACCGTTCGCTCGTCTACCCCGGAATCGGCCCCTCGGGGGCGGTATAGCAGGTCAAAGTCACCCGAAATGTCGCGCGATACCGGCTCCAGGCAGCGCGCGCAATTCAATTCCAGGCGGGTGGCGAAATCGCCCACTACGCGAATATCTTCAATGCTTCCCCGGTGTCCCCGGCGCTCTTCCACCAGCTCCGCGTGGCCGGCACTGCGCAAAGCCGATTGTTGATGGATATCTGCCCCATAATCAATAACATCCGGGCCAATTTCTTCGCGGAAATCGATGCGGTGTAGCTCTAATTCCTGAATGCTGATCAACATCTGGAACCTCCCGCCTGTCCCCACCCTGACCGCACAGGCCTGCGGGAAGCAAAAAGTAATGTTTGGCTCTTTGCGATGCCGAGATATGGTCCCGGGCACGCAAGTTGTTGCGGAAGCAATATTTAGCATATCGGCGGAGGCGCGAAAGTGTCAAGAAAGGGACAGCAAGCTGCCTCGAGCTTCGGCCTTCGATTTTGAAAAAGCGCTCTCTTTCGAGGCCGCCGGTTACCTCTATTTGCCGCTGGGTGTGACTGCCGGCCCTTTTTTGCAGCCGGTCGCATCCCCCGCTCCCGCCGCATCTGCGCCGCCAGCTCCTTGATTTGAGTCAAATCTTGCTCCATCTCATTCCAGCCATACCAAAGGGCATAGTCGGGACTGCCGTGGAAGGTGCCCTGGAAGGTGCGCATGCGGTGCTCCAGGAAGATGACGAACAGCTTCTGCTCGATCTCGTGCGGCGCGGGGCGGCCACGCAAAGTGCAACTGGGCCCTTAGGAGAGAAGTGCCAAGCCTGCGGTCAGCAGCTTCCATAGCAAATACCAGCTGGCGATCACCGCGAGGGCGGTGGAAACCTTTAGCTTGCTGTTGCGGGCAAAGCCGATGGCCATCAGCACAATGCTCCAGATGGTAAATACATCCAGTGCAGAAGCCAGCGTATAGAAAAACTTGTTACTCGCCAGGTCCATGAAATACGCAGGATTGCTGGCCACCGGATTGTTCAGGTTAAAACTCTCGGGGTTGACTCCCGCCGTGAGTGAGACGATGCCCAGCAGGGCGCTGATTACAAACGGCAGGGTGGAATACATGACGATGGCCAGCGAAGTCTTGAATCCGACCTCTGCTCCCGCCCCAAAACGAAATGTTCCCATCAGCACCGCGGCAACAATCAGGTAGATGATGAGGCCGGTCAGTGGGCTGGCGTACGCGATGTCCCGCGTGAACCTCGCCATGCTCTGGTAGCGTTGCACGCGCTGATCGGGCGGCAGTTGCTCCATCTGCTCGGCGCGCGAGGAGTTGGCCACCATGTTGTGCGCTACTTGATCGAAACCCACCTTCTGGTCGATGACGTAGATGAATGCTATCGACACAAGCGCCATCAATAGCCAAGGTGTCCACCACCGTGAATTGCGCCGCAAATCGGAGAAGGTTCTACTCGGCGCCACAAAAGTGTTGAAGATACGTTGCGCCTCGGAAAGTGGCGGCTCCGCCGGTTGGGGCGCCGCGGCAGGTACAGAACTCATGAATAATGCTCCTTCCGGTGTGCAGACCCTGGATTTTAGCCGCCGTAAGGGGCGAAGGGCAATGAGTTCAATAACCTTGAAGTCGTTTCGGGAAAATTCGTGGGCCGTTCGGACGCCCAACTACTCGCGCGTCGAGTGCCTGGCTGACTCTCCCGTGCTGGGTGCCGCCTCCGCCATTTCGGGAGTCGCCTGCAGCAGGCTGCGCGTGTAGGGGTGCGCCGGGGCGTTGACGATTCGTTCGGTTGGCCCCATCTCCACGACCTTCCCACGGTGCATGACCGCGATGTGCGTGGCCAGGTAGCGAACCACGGGCATGGAATGGGAAATGAAGAGGTAGGTGAGGCCGAATTCGCGCTGCAGCCGCGCCAGCAGGTTCACGATTTGGGCTCCGACGCTGACATCAAGCGCTGAGACCGGCTCGTCGGCGACTATGAATTTCGGTTTTAGCGCCAGGGCACGGGCGATCCCAATTCGCTGCCTCTGGCCGCCGCTGAATTCGTGGGGATGGCGGTCCGCCGCGGATTCATCCAGCCCGACCGCGCGCAACAACTCATTGACGCGCGCTCGCCGTTCGCGTTTGCTGTTGCCATTGTGTACCAGGAGGGGTTCGGCGACGATCTCTCCCACCCGCATGCGAGGATCGAGCGAACCAAACGGGTCTTGAAAAACGATCTGCATGTCACGGCGGAGTCGCCGCAATTCGCCGCTGCTGGCGCGCAGGACATCGCGTCCGCCAAACCGAACGCTGCCGGAAGTAGGCTCGATCAGGCGGAGTATCAGGCGTCCCAAAGTGCTTTTACCCGACCCCGACTCGCCCACCACGCCCATGGTTTCGCCGGGCTCAATGGTCAGGGAAACCCCATCAACTGCCCGCACTTCGCCCTGGGCGCCGCCTCCAAAAATGGATTCCCCGAGGGGATAGACTTTGACCAGGTCTCGTGCTTCCACCAATGCCATTAACCCGGATACTAACACCAGTGAAGCCCCCCGTTGGTACTTAGTAGACGGAGCCGACTTCTGTGGTTTTCATTTGCGCTCGCGCAGGAAATTCCATGCGAACAACAGGTCGGAACCTACATCGTGTTTATGCGGCGCGCGGTTCCGGCTTGGTGCCGGGCTTCTTTTCTCCTTTTTCCTTAGCTTCCGGCACGCCGCGTTTGGCCGCGGCATTCTCGATTTCAGCGTTCACCTCACCCCCAATCAGGATGGCCACGCCGGTTACGTAAAACCACAGCAGCAAGATCATTACCGCGCCCAGGGAGCCGTAGGTCTTGCTGTAGCTGTTGAAGAAATGGAGATACACGCGCAAAGCGAAGGAGACCACCGCCCACAGAAATACGCCGGCCACAGAGCCCGGGCTTATCCAATGCCAAACGGGAAACTGCACGTCCGGGCTGAAATAGTAGATCAGGGCAAAGCTAAGCAGCAGGAAGAAGGCCGCCACTGGCCATTGCGCGATTTTCCACGTCCACGTGGTTACGGTGCTTAGCCCAACCAGATTTCCGACGCTATTGGCGATGCCATTGCCATAAAGAACGATGGTCATGGCGATGAGCATCAGGATGCCGATGGCCACCGTCAGGCCCACAGCAATTGCCCGAAATTTAAGGAATGAGCGGCCTTCCCGCACGTTGTAGGCGGCATTGAGCGTGTCCATGACGTTGGTCATGGCCGAAGTGGCGGCGATAAGCGTAAGAATAAGCCCGAAAGACAGCTTGCCGCTGCCGCTGGCGCGGCTGGTTTCCGCCACCACGTGACGCACTACTTGCGCCGCCGCCGGCGGCATGGCGTCCGTCGCCTCCAGCACCAGATGTTGCTGGATGGCGGAATGCGGTCCGGTGACGATACCAAGAATAGCCAGCAAGAACATGAACAGAGGGAAGACGGCAAACAGAAATCCGTACGCGATCTGCCCCGCCCGTCCAAATACATCGTCATCGTTGATGCCGTGCCAGACCCGCAAGCTTAATTGCTTCAACGAGAGCCCGCCCAGGTTCCAGGGCGAGGGCCGCTCCGGCGGTGTATTCTTTTGCTCAATTGCGTCGGCCAAGGGGCGCCTCCTCCGGTGCCTCCTCCTTTTCGATGCCGCCTTGGTCCGCACCGCAGTGGCAACAGCTCACGATTACGAAGTTCCCGTCGTCCCCTCCCGTGTAAGTCATTGAGCCTGCGCGGACTGGATTTTGAGGTGCCGTCCTGCCTGGCTCAGCCGCAACCGTGGGCTCTACCGCATTGACATACAAGGCAAAACGGGGATTTGCTGGCCGGCTGCATGGTAGAATCTGCTGAGAACCCGGTATCCCAGGACTCCCTCGGTTTGATCGAACTGGCGCCTTCGATTCTCTCGGCTGATTTCGCCCACCTTGCCGAACAGGTACACGCGGCAGTGGAGGGGGGCGGCAGTGTGCTCCACGTGGATGTGATGGACGGCCATTTTGTGCCCAATATCACCATAGGCCCGCCCGTCGTGGCTTCCCTCCGCAAGGCCACCGAGATCCCTCTGGATTGCCACCTCATGATTGAGAATCCTGACCAGTACATCCCCGAATTTGTGGCCGCCGGGGCGGACTGGATCTCGGTGCACCAGGAAGCCTGCGTTCACCTCTACCGTACCCTGCAGTTGATTCGCGTTCAGGGAGCCCAGGTAGGTGTGGTAATCAATCCGGCTACCCCGGTGGAGAGTCTGAGCGAAGTGCTCGACATCGTGGATTATGTGCTGGTAATGTCGGTCAACCCGGGTTTTGGCGGCCAGCAATTCATCCCAGGCGCCCTGCATAAAATCCGCAAACTGGCGGAGTTACGCAATTTGCGCGGCCTTAACTTCCGTATCGAGGTGGATGGTGGCGTAGCCCTCGACACGGTGGCCAAGGTGGTGCGCGCCGGCGCCGAAATTCTGGTCGCGGGCAACGCGGTGTTCGGGAGCGGTAATCCCAAGAGCAGCGCACAATCTTTGCTCAAGGCAGCCATGGAAGCGACCTTACAGAAAGTTTAGGTCGCTATGTTGTTATAGCCGGTTCAGCGGGAGCAGGGCCGGGCTCATGTTTAATCGAGGTAGGTAATGCTTCGTCGTCCACTGACCATTAGCGCGGCAATCGCTCTTCTCCTCCTGTCGGTCGCCTGCACCAATAAGAAGGTGCAGAATCCGCTGGCCAATCTGGGTTCAAAGCAGCCCGACAAAGTCTTGTTCGACCGGGCCATGGACGCCATGAAGCACAACAAGTTCGACGTGGCCCGTCTCAGCTTGCAGACCTTGATCAATACCTATCCGGACTCGGAATACGTGGCGCGCGCCAAACTGGCGGTGGGCGATTCCTGGTATGCGGAAGGCGGAACCGCTGCTTTGCAGCAGGCGGAAATTGAATATAAGGACTTCATCACTTTCTTCCCTAACATGCCGGAGGCGGCCGAAGCCCAGCTCAAGATAGCCAATATTCACTTCCAGCAGATGGAGAAGCCTGATCGGGATTTCACGCACGCTCTGCGTGCCGAAGACGAATACCGGCAGCTCATCCTGCAATATCCCGACAGTAAACTGATTCCGGTGGCCAAGGAGCGCCTTCGCGAGGTGCAGGAAGTGCTGGCCGAACGGGAGTTTCGCGTCGGCCGCTTCTATTACATGCGGCAATCATTTCCTGCGGCTATTGCCCGGCTGCAGGGAGTGACCCAGTCGTATCCCCTGTACAGCAAGGCCGATGAAGCCTTGTTTCTCCTGGGCCAGTCCTATGAAGGTGAGATTAACGCCATCCGCATGGGCCGGCTCAACGAAACCGCGAAAGGGAAATTGATCGCCGATTTCACCCACGACGCCGCCCAGGCTTACGACAAGATCATCACCCGCTATCCGGTGATGGAACGCGCCGAGGATGCCAAGAGGCGCCTCGAAGCACTGCATCAACCCGTACCCACGCCCACGCCGCAGGCGATTGCGCAGAACAAGGCAGAAGAAGCCAGCCGGCACGATCCCAGCATGTTTGGCCGGGTGATGAATAACTTCACCAAGCATCCGGAGATGGCGGAAGCAGCCCGCGTCGGCGAACCTACACTGGTGGACCCCAAGCCCACCAGCGCCACTGAAGTAGTGCAGGAGGCGGGGCGCGTGCTGGCCGGCGCTAATGTAGGCGGCTCGGGAGCCGGTTCGGTGACCGTGGAGAGGGTTCAGCCAGGTGCCACCCCTCCCCCTAGCCAACCGATTCCGCGTAGCGATGCTCCGCCAGCCTCGTCAGGCGCCGCATCGGGTTCAGGGGCCGCTGCCGGTGCCGGCAATACGGCGGCAGCGCCATCGGCCACTCCCGCAGCTGCACCCAGTAGCACGTCTAACAGCGGCGGCATAGAAGACCTTACCTCCTCCACGACCGCCAGTTCCCCTGACGGAACCGCGGCGCCCGCGCAGGGTTCCGCGGCTGCAGGAACGGCCAACGGGCAATCAGCCCCCGCGAACGACGGCCTGACCGCGCCCGCACCGGCTCCTGCACAAATCAACGACGCGACTGATTCGGGAAAGAGCTCGGCTCAATCCGATAACACACAGAACGCGCAGAACACGCAAAATACCGACCAGAGTTCCTCTTCCAGTAAGAAGAAGAAAAAGAAGCACAAACTGGTGCCATTTTAAAGCCTGTTTTTTTCTCTGTGTTTAAATGTAAACAAGTAGTCTTCAATGACTTAGGATGGGGTGTGTGGTCGGTAAGACATCGTACTTCCGTGTTACCTTAGTGCCCCCGTTTTCGTTGACTTGCCGGTCACGACACAGTAACTTTTCGTCATACTCCCCAAAAAGAGGAAAATTCAGCAGTGAAAATCCTGCTCGCTGACGATAGTGTGACCGCCCAAAATATGGGGAAGAAGATCCTCGTCGAAGCCGGCCACGAGGTCGTGTGTGTCAGCAACGGCGCGGCTGCGCTTAAGAAAGTGGCGGAGCAGGGCCCCGATCTGGTGATCCTGGACATTTACATGCCGGGCTACAGCGGGCTGGAGGTCTGTCAGCGGCTGCGAGAGGCGCGCAACACGGCCGATTTGCCCGTAGTGCTGACCGTGGGCAAACTGGAACCGTTTCGCAAAGAAGACGCCCAGCGGGTGCGGGCCGAAGCCCTGATCGTCAAGCCCTTCGAGGCCAGCGAACTGGCGGCCGCAGTTGCCCGATTTACCGAAATCGTCGCCGCCAAACCCGCCAAAAAGAATAAAGCCAAAGACAAGGACAAGGAAAAGGAGAAGGAGAAAAGCCAGGAGGCTGATCCCAAAAGAGAGTGGGAGGAATATTCCGACGAAGACTTCGTGACCACCTCACAGAAGTTGATTGAAAAAGAGGAAGAGGAGTCACTGCTGCGCGGGGGAGACAGTCTGGTTGCTGCGTCGGAGCCGGCCACTGGAGAACCAGCCGAGTCGAACACTGAGCATGACTCAGCCAATGAATTTGAGGTAAGTGCCGGGCCGGCGGTTCTGGAATCCACAACCGAGGCGCCATCCGCGAGTGCTGCTCAGGTAGGATTTGCTGTCGAGGAGATTGCTCCGGAGGGTGCCGGCTCACCTGTACCGCAGCCCGTTGCCTGCACGGAATTCAGCGTAGAGCCGGAGAACACGGTTGTATCTCCAAATGTTGAGGTGGAGACTCCCGCGCCTGCAGAGAAGGCAACGGCAGCGGCGGCAGGAGCCGATTTTGGGAGTTCCGTTCCCGAATTTGTGTCCGCCGCCACATCTGTGCCGCGCTTTGTGGCTCGTCCCTCCGCTGAGATCCCGTGTGCGGAACCAACCGCAATTACGCCCGAAACTGTGGCTGAGCCTGCCGGCTTGCC
>DATGIY010000413.1:0-2234 GCA_035295475.1 Terriglobales bacterium | reverse complement strand
TGACCGTGGCTTTGATTTCTATGATGCGGGTTTTCGCCTGCGGCGGGCACATGAGGACCGCTACAAGACAGTGGAGCGCCGAGCGGGCGAGGTGATCGGCCACGCTCTCGCCTGGCTGCACAGCAACCCGCAGCGGCCGTTTTTTTTATGGATACACCTTTACGACGCACACGATCCCTATGATCCGCCGCCCCCCTATGTGCAGCATTATGCAGCATTCCCCTACGACGGCGAGATCGCCTATGTGGACGCGGAATTGGGGCAGCTGTTCAGCAGTTTGCGTACTCAGGGGTTTTATGACCGCGCGCTCATCGCCGTGATGGCTGACCATGGCGAAGCATTTGGAGAACACGGCGAACGGACGCACGGCATTTTTCTGTACGACGAAACCATTCACGTACCACTGTTGTTCAAGCTGCCGGGTGAACACTATGCGGGCGAACGGATCAGTTACCGCGCCGGCCTGGTGGACGTGATGCCCACCATCCTCCAAGCTGCTGGGATTGGAGTGCCCCGCTCCGTACAAGGTGAGTCACTGCTCGGAACAATACAGGCGCAAGCAGGAGGAGTGCCCGCCAAAGAGTCCGACCGGCCCATGTATGCGGAGACGGATTATCCCCGGCGCGCTTTCGGCTGGAGCCCGCTACGAGCCCTGCGGGAAGGGAAGTACTTGTACGTCCAAGCGCCACGGCAGGAATTGTATGACCAAAACGGAGACCCGAAGGAACTGCACAACCTTGCGGGCGACCAGCCAGCGGTAGCCGGCGTTCTTGGCAAGAACCTGGAAACTTTTCGCCACCATACAGGTGCGCAATCGGACGGTGCGGGGACAATGGATGCAGAAAGCGCGCAGAAGCTGAGTGCGCTGGGCTATGTTGGGTCGAATGCTGGCGCGCAGGTCCCCGCCGGTACGAACGGGAAGGCGCAAGCCGCCGATCCCAAGGACAAGATCGAAATCGCCAATCAAATGCACGCCGCCATCATGGAGATGGAGGATGGCCACTACGAGGAAGCCGTCCCGCGGCTGCAAAAGGTGCTGGCAGGCGACGCCAACATGCCGATCGCGCAAATGCAGCTGGGCACTGCCTATACGCGCCTGCATGATTATCGGCAGGCGGTCCCGGCACTGGAGAAAGCGCTCCAGCTGCAGCCGGACTCCGGGATGGGACATTATCAGCTGGGCCTGGCGCTATTCGAAACTGGCGATTGGCAGGGGGCAGCGCCACAATTCGAGTTCGCGGTCAAGCAAGCGCCCCGCTGGGCGGATGCGCACTTTTCCTTGGGGTCGGTGTACGCGCGCATTGACCGCGTCCCCGAAGCTGTGGAGGAACTTCAGACCTCGCTTCAGCTCAATCCGCATCATTATCGCGCCAACCTGCTGCTGGGGCGCATCCTTTCACTGGAAGGCCACGCCCGGGAAGCTCTCCCCAATCTGCGTGAGGCCGCCGAGGTCGAGCCTCAGTCGCGGGAAGCGCATCTCTTTCTGGCCGATGCCTATGCCCAGCTAGGAATGAACGCCGCTGCGCAAAGGGAACGTGCCCAGGCGCGGCGACTTCCTTCCCCAGTCCAGCCTTGAACGTGTAAAAACCTGTTATTGCATCAGCCATCGCGTCTATAATCCGGCTCTCTCGCAAAGTTGCCACATTTGAAAGGCCAAAGGGACCGCATGACTCGACTGCGTTTTCTCGCCGCCGTGCTCTTTATCACCTTGGTCGTGCCAGTCTTCGCTCACCTGGCAGGGCAATCCGAACCATACGGCATGCGTGGATTCAGCGCGGGTGTAGCAGGCAAGGAACGCACGGTCGAGCAGAAATTCAGAGCTATCCCCTCGCCCGCGGAGGAACGCAGGCAACACCGGATTTTCACTGCTGAGCCGCACATCGCCGGCTCACGTCGCAACAACCAACTGGCGCGCTACATCGCCGCGGAGTGGAAGAAGCAGGGGCTGGAAGAGGTGGTCACACGGCGCTACGACGTCTACAGTACCGCTCCGCGCAGCACATCTTTGGAGTTGGTGAGCCCGGTACACTACGTAGCGGGATTAAGAGAACAGCCATACGCCGTGGATCCCGACACCAAGAACCCTCGCGTGTCATCGGCGTGGACGGGCATGTCGGTTTCTGGAGAGGTTACAGCGCCGCTGGTCTACGCGCACAGCGGCAATCCCGAGGATTATGACTACCTGCGCAAGCAGGGCATCAGCGTGCGCGGCAAGGTTGTTCTGGTGCGCTATT
>DATGIY010000412.1:0-2047 GCA_035295475.1 Terriglobales bacterium | reverse complement strand
ACACACAGGACAGGCAAAGCTGAACGCTCCCGTATCGCTCTTCGTCAGCTTTCGCGAGTAGGGGACGCGTATGGGAAAGCCGCAATTCCGATTGCGACACTCAAGCCAACAACCGAGGTAGTGATGCACTTACGCTTGCACTCCGCACGCCATGTTCTTAAAGAGTCGCGGTATCTTACACTGTTTGTAGAACGTCGGCCATTCCTTTGTTTTGAATGCCTGTGCTTGCTTGGGTTGCCAATTCCAAAATCAGGATGCACTGGTGTTGCCAGCATGGGGCTTCTCGCCTCACCCCCTACCCGCCTCCAGAGGGGATCAATAAGTCGGTTGACCTTCGTAACTTTTCAACCTTTATTAACCGCCTAGAATCCTGTCCTAGCCATAAGACTGTGGGTCGCATGCCTAAATCAGATTGGCAACTGGAGCCGGGTGGAATCCCAGACGGGGCCCCGATCCAATTGCGCCAAATTGAAGGCCGGGAATGGTGGTTGTGGGGCTTTGCCGTTACGGTTACCCTGCTCCTCACTTTCGCCATTGTTTCCTTCACTTTCCCCTGGTTTCACATCGCCGTTGGGGCGGAGTATTGGCGCGACCTCCAGGAGTGGGTGCGTGGTTTGGCCGCCCTGGTCCTGTTGTTCGATATCTACACGATTTACCAGCACTTGCAGCTACATCGTATCCGCCGTCAGTTAGCTGAACGTGACCAACTTTTCCGTTTGATCAGCGAGAATGCGGCCGACATGATTGCCCTCGTGGACAGCAATGGCCGCCGTCTTTACAACAGTCCTGCCTATCAAAAGGTACTGGGCTATTCTGCGGAGGAACTGCAGGAGACCTCCGGGCTGGAGCAGATCCATCCCGACGACCGCCCGCGAGTGGTAGAGGCAGCCGAAAAGGCGCGCGCTACCGGCCGCGGCCAGCCCCTGGAATACCGCATCCGCCACAAAGATGGGTCCTGGCGCATTCTGGAATCGACCGCCAGCGCCATTCGCAACGCTAAGGGTGTAACCGAGAAGCTGGTTATCGTTAACCGCGATATCACCGAGCGTAAGCGGGCCGAGCAAATGCTCGTGCACAATGCCTTCCATGATGGGCTGACTGACCTGCCCAATCGTGCCCTCTTTCTGGATCGCTTGCAGCACGTAGTCACTTTGACCAAGCGTCACCCCAGTTACAAGTTTGCGGTTCTCTTCGTCGATGTTGACGAATTCAAGCTCTACAACGACAGTCTGGGGCACAGCGCGGGTGACGAGTTGCTGATGCAAATCGCGCAGCGCCTGACGGCGTCCCTGCGCCGAGACGACACGGTTTCCCGCCCTTCCTTCAACCTCTCGGCCGATGCGCCTACCGGCAACGACACCCTGGCCCGGTTGGGCGGGGATGAATTCACGGTGCTGCTGTATGACATTCGCGATGCCAGCGACGCTATTCGTGTTTCTGAGCGCATCGCTAAGAAGCTGGCCACGCCTTTCAACATCAATGGTCAGGAAATCGTTTTATCAGCGAGTATCGGCATCGCGCTGAGCACAACCCCGCACAGTGGCGCCGAGGAACTGCTGCGCGATGCCGACATTGCCATGTATCGCGCCAAACGCGCCGGCAAAGCTCGTTTTGAAGTATTCGATTCCGCTATGCACGCGACCGCCGTCAAGCGCTTGCGCCTGGAAACCGATCTGCGCAAGGCCCTGGAGCGGGGCGAGTTCCTGAACCACTATCAGCCCATTGTCGCCTTGCCCGAGGGCAGGATTGTGGGTTTTGAAGCTCTGGCTCGCTGGCAAACGCCCACCGGCTTGGTCTCCCCGGCGGAGTTTGTGGGGGTGGCTAACGAGACCGGCATTATCCTTGCCATGAATCGCGGATTGTTATTGCAGGCCTGCGAGGACCTTCGCCGCTGGCAAGAGCAATTTCCTTCCAATCCACCTCTGGCCATGAGCATGAACGTCTCCGCCAAGGAATTCGAGCATCCTGAACTGGCGCGTGAAATTGGAGCCACTTTGCAGAAAACCGGGGTGCTTCCCGCCACTCTGCAACTCGAAATCATGGAAAC
>DATGIY010000411.1:0-12781 GCA_035295475.1 Terriglobales bacterium | reverse complement strand
AAGGCGGCGCACATTGCCGGACAGTGCGAAGAGCAAGGTATCGAGGTATGCGTTCTGTCGGACATTTTCAATCTGAAGAAGGCGCGTCCCATGGTGGAGGATCTGGAAGGCGCGTCGCTGATTACGCACTACGCCGGTTTTGCGGAAGGATGGGCGCTGTTTGTAAAGCGTCTCTTCGATGTTGCGATTTCCACATGTCTCCTGCTGGCGCTATCCCCGCTAATGGCTGTGATCGCACTCCTGATCAAGGTAATGTCGCCACATGGCCCGATCTTGTTCCGACAGCAGCGGCTGGGATTGAATAAGCGTCTTTTTACCATTTATAAGTTTCGTACTATGGTGCCGGATGCGGAACAGCGGATTCATACGCTGGAGCATCTTAACGAAGCCACAGGCCCGGTTTTCAAGATAAAGAACGATCCCCGCATCACTCCCATTGGCCGCATCCTGCGTAAGACCAGCCTGGATGAACTGCCACAGCTTTTCAACGTGCTAAAGGGCGACATGAGCCTGGTGGGACCCCGGCCGCTGCCCGGCCGCGACTACCGTGGTTTCAACGAAGACTGGCAACGCCGGCGCTTCAGCGTCCGCCCCGGTATCACCTGTCTTTGGCAGGTAAACGGCCGAAACTCCGTGCCCTTTGAGCACTGGATGCAATTGGATTTGCAGTACATCGACAAATGGTCGCTGTGGCTGGATTTTCAGATCCTGGCACGCACCATTCCCGCAGTGCTCAAGGGTTCTGGCGCAGCCTGATCGCGCCAGTCGTACCCTCCCTCCTCCCCCCCGAGGTCCTTGTGCAGACCAGTTCCTCCCCATTTCATGGTCCGCTACGGCCTGAATCGCTGTTTTCTGCCCAGAGAGTACATCTTGAAGCGCAAGCCATGCCTGCAATGACTCACGAACAATTAGCTGCCATTCCTAAGAAGCAGGCGCGCGCGGTTGAGGTTCGCGAAGCGTCCTTTGACGACTACCCACAAATCGCATTGCTCCAAGCCCGCTACGGAATGGATGCCCGCAGCTACGCGGAATGGAGTCATTTCTGGGTTGACAATCCGGCTTATCGCGGGCGCGAGTGGTGGCCCATCGGGTGGGTGCTGGAGAATCAGCAGCACGAGATCGTGGGTTATCTGGGAAACATTCCTCTGATTTACCAACTCCAGGGCAAAAGCCTGCTGGCGGCAACCGGGCGCAGCCTGGTGGTTGACGTTCCCTACCGCACTCATTCCTTTCTGCTGCTGAACCAGTATTTTCGCCAGTCCCGCGTGGATTTGCTGCTGAACACGACCGTGAATGCGCAAGCCGTCGCCGCATACCGGGCTTTTCGAGCGCAACAGGTTCCTGTAGGCGAGTGGGACCGGCCAGCGTTTCGCATTCTCAACTACGGGGGATTTGCATCCAGTCTGCTTCGCTCCAAATCAGTTCCCGGGGCAAGCATCCTCGGCCTTCCGGTCGGCGCCGCACTTGCCCTTCGCGATCTGTTGCTCAGGAAGAACCGGGGTGTGCAGTGCGGGACGCCGGTGGAAGCGTGCACCAGGTTCGATCAGCGCTTTGACACGTTCTGGGAGGCGTTGAAAAAACAGACTTCCAAGCTTCTCGGAAACCGGGATCGGAAAACTCTGAACTGGCACTTTAAGTATGCCCTCAGATCCGGCCGGGCATGGGTATTCGCCGCCGGGGGAAAACAACAAATTACCGCCTATGCTGTGTTTCAGCGTGATGATAATCGGCGCTTCGGGTTGAAGCGGATCCGGTTGGTGGATTTTCAGAGTATCGGCGACGACTATTCCCTGCTGCTCCCCATGTTCGCGACGGCATTTAAGAGATGCCAAAGAGAGCGGATTCACATGCTGGAAGTCATGGGGCACTGTGCGCAGAAACGGGAGATTGTTGACGCACTCCTGCCCCACACCCGTCATTTAGGTTTCTGGATGTATTTCTATAAAGCAAACGACCGAGAGCTGGCGAAAACGTTGAGCCAGCCTGAGCTTTGGGATCCCACAGGCTTTGATGGCGATTCCAGCCTTTGAAACCTCCCCTAATCAGCAAAACCAACCCCGGACATTGCCAATGAGTTTAGAAAACGTACATTTCCCTGGACTGCCGGAGACCCAGTTGAGTAACACAGCCGCCGCTGACCGCGACCTTGAGAACGCGATTCGCCTCAAGACGATCACAGAGTTAGTAAGCGAGCGGGCCGCGGTCTCTCCAGACGCTACCGCTTTGGTATCAGGATCGGAAATAGTCACGTATGGTGAATTGGACCGCCGGTCCACCCAACTGGCCGCTCAACTGCAGCGGCTCGGGCTTGGTCCGGAGTTATTGGCTGCCGTGTGTCTGGAGCGCTGCCCGGCGGCGGTTGTCGCGTTCCTCGCTGTGCTCAAAGCGGGCGGCGCCTATCTGCCGCTGGACTGCAGCTATCCCGCCGAGCGGCTGTCGTTCATCCTGCAGGATGCGCAGCCGGCAATCCTGGTTACAAAGAGCAACCTGCTTAACGGGCTGACTTCCAAACCTTCCAAAGTTGTGGTCCTGGATGAGGAAACACCGGCTGAGTCCATCAATCACCGGCTGGAGACGGTAAACGTTCTTGCTGATCACCTCGCTTATGTCATTTACACCTCCGGCTCAACCGGCCAGCCAAAGGGCGTGCAGGTGACCCATGGCAACCTTGCCAATCTGGTGGCCTGGCATCTCCACGCTTTTGGCGTAACGGCAGCGGACCGAGCCACGCAAATGGCCAGCCTCGGATTTGATGCGGCGGTCTGGGAAGTTTGGCCCTATCTCGCCGCCGGCGCCAGCATTCATTTTGTTCCGGAGACCTGCCGCCGCTCTCCCGAGTTGCTGCGCGACTGGCTTGTTGCTCAGGAGATCAGCATCAGCTTTGCCGCGACCCCGATAGCTGAGCTTCTGATGGCTCTTCCCTGGCCGCAGAAGACTAAGTTGCGTTATCTGCTGACCGGGGCTGACGTCCTGCACAATTTCCCGCCAAGTGACCTTCCTTTCTGCGTGGTCAACAACTACGGACCAACGGAGACAACGGTAGTGGCGACGTCCGGTGTCGTCCCTAATGGCGGCCACGCAGGCTCGCGTCCCACCATTGGCCGGCCCATTGCCAATGCCTATATCCGCCTGCTGGATGAGAACCTGCAATCGGTTCCTCACGGCGAAGTGGGAGAGATCTGTATCGGAGGCGCCGGCGTCGCTCGTGGATATTGGAATCGTCCGCAGCTTTCGGCGCAGAAGTTCATCGCGGACCCGCTTGGCGCTCGCGCGGGCGCGCGGCTTTATCGCAGCGGCGACCTGGGAACATTGCTCGACGATGGCCAGATTGCTTACCTGGGCCGCAAGGACGAACAGATCAAGATTCGCGGTTTTAGGGTTGAGCCGAACGAGATCATCTCGATTCTGAATACGCATTCCGCCGTTCAGGCCAGCGCCGTAGTGGCAAGAGAGGACGGCAAAGGCGGGACTCACCTGATCGCGTACCTGGTGGAAGACGGCATTCCGCTGCCCAGCGCCGGCGCGTTGCGAGCCATGCTGCGCTCGAAGCTTCCGGATTACATGATCCCCGCCTCTTTCGTGCGGCTGCCGCAGTTACCGGTTACGAGCAATGGCAAGCTTGATCGCGCCGCTCTGCCTGTAACCAGCGCCAGCAATACCCTTGCGGAGGAAGATCACGAGTCGCCGGGAAGCGCGGTCGAGGAACGAGTCGCTGCGGTGGTGGCCGGGGTTATGGGGCTTCCGCGGGTTGGCATCCACGAAAACTTCTTTCTCCTGGGCGGGCATTCCCTGCTGGGCACGCAACTGATTGCCCGCCTGCACGAAACCTTTGGCGTCGAGCTTCCATTGCGCGCCATTTTTGATTCTCCAACCCCGGCGCAGCTGGCGCGCGAGATACACCAGCTGGTTGTCTCCCGGCTGGAAGCGATGAGCGCCGAAGAGCTGCAGCGCGCACTGCAACAGGCGAACCTAAACCAGCCATGACGTCTCCCTCCTTCAGCACGGCCAGCATGAGCCCGTCGGATCCGGGTTTGAGCCTTTATCAGCTGCTCGACCCGGAAATTCTGGCCAATCCTTATCCGCTGTATCACAGGCTGCGCAGCGAAGATCCCGTCCACTGGGACCCTTTTCTGCACGCCTGGGTGGTTACGCGATACGCCGATGTGGTTCGCGTGTTAACCGAGTTCTCCGCTGACCGGACTTTCCGGCCCGAACAACTGTCCACGATGGGCCTGCAACACTTGAACCCCGTGGCCGCGGTCATGGTGAAGCAGATGCTCTTTATGGATCCGCCCGCCCATACGCGGCTGCGTTCGCTGGCTTCCTCCGCCTTTACACCGTCGAGGGTTGAGGCTCTGCAGCACCGGGTTGAGGAAATCGCGGATCGACTGCTGGCGAAGGTTTCGCAGGCGGGCAGCATGGACGTAATTGCGGATTTCGCCGCGCCCCTTCCGGCCGTGGTCACGGCGGAGATGCTGGGAGTGCCGGTTAGCGATCATCGCCAGCTGAAGACTTGGTCCGCCACCTTTGCCGAGATGCTGGGAAATTTTCAGCACAATCCCGACCGCGTGCCCTTGGTCCTGCAAACGCTGGACGAAATGCTGGAGTACTTCCGCGCCAAGGTCCGTGAGTTGCGAGTACACCCCCGCGAAGGCCTGATCCATTCCCTGCTGACGGCGGAGGTGAATGGCGAGCGGTTGACGGAAGACGAAGTCATCGCCAACACGATCGTAACCATGGTGGGCGGCCAGGAGACCACCACCAATCTGATTGGCAATGGAATATTGACCCTGCTTCGCAACCGTGAGCAGATGGACCGGCTGCGCAACGATCTTTGCCTGATCCCCAGCGCCGTGGAGGAGCTCTTGCGCTATGAGAGTCCGAGCCAGCACACGGCGCGCATTTGTCCGTATGATACGCAGCTCGGCGGCCGGGCATTGCACAAACGCCAGGCCGTGATTGCGGTGATGGGAGCGGCGAATCGCGATCCAGAACGATTTCCTGATCCTGACCGGCTGGACCTGGCACGGCGCGACAATAGGCACGTCGCTTTCGGCTGGGGAGCGCATTTTTGTTTTGGAGCCCCCTTGGCCAGATTAGAAGCGAAAGTAGCTTTCCGTGCCCTGTTCACTCGTTTCGAAAACCTCGCCGTGCAGACCAGAACCCTGACCTGGCGTGAAAACCTGGGCTTGCGGGGACTAAAAGCATTGCCTGTCAGCTTCACACTCGCGAACACGAAATGCCTGTGAACTTACCCTCCATGCAGACGGCTGAGTCCGACCAAGCGGCGCGCCAGGCGCTGGCTCAGAAAATTCTCGAAGGGAGCCTCGCTTTCGGCAGCGGCCTGGCCCCTGTGCGGCAAAGGGATAGGCGCTCGCTTCCGCTATCCTCCTGGCAGATGCATGTTTGGGATCAAGCGCAATTGGCGGCAAAACTCTCCCCCGGGGTGCAGCTATTCAACGAAAGCATCACCGTTCACTACCGTGGCTCGCTCGAGGTAGCGGTTCTCAAAAGGGCGCTGGATGAAATCGTGCGCCGGCATGAAGCCTGGCGTACGAGTTTCAAACTCGAAGAAGGAGGTGTCCGCGAATACGTGCACCATACGGCAGAAATGCCGCTTCTGGTGGACGACCTTCGCTCGCTTCCCCTCGTCGAAAGGTTGAGCACCGCTACTCGGTTGGGAACACAAGACGCTCATGAACCTTTCAGTCTGGAGGATGGTCCCCTGGTCAAGGCCAGACTGGTGCAGCTTTCTGATACAGAATGGCGCCTGCTGCTCACTGCGCACCAGATCGTACTGGACGGCATTTCCGTCTATCGGGTCTTCCTGCCGGAGCTGACGGCCTTGTATCGCGCCTTTTCCGAGAATCAGCCTTCCCCGCTTCGGGAACTGCCGCTCCAGTATTCCGACTATGCCGTTTGGGAACAGGAGCGCCTCGCAGCCGGAATCAGTAGAACAGGCCATCAATATTGGAGAGAACAGCTGCAGAGCTTGCCGCGGCTCTGCTTCCCCACCGATCGGCCGCGACCCGCCCAGCGCACATTTCATGGTTCGGTATTGCCCTTCAGCATTTCACGGCAGACCAGCGATTTGGCGCGTGAGTTCAGCCGGCGTGAGGGCGTTACTCTGTTCACAACCCTGCTCTCGGTGTTCTTCGCCCTGCTTCACTCCTATACGGGTCAGGAGGACCTCGTAACGGGTACGGTGGCCCCGGTACGCCCCCGATCGGAGTTGCAGAACCTGCTCGGCTATTTTCTTAACCCGGTTGTGTTGCGGCTGAAGATGCCAAACGAAGCCACTTTTGCGGAAATTTTGAAGCGGGCGCGCCGGGTTCTGCTGGAAGCAATGTCGTACAGCGATGTACCCTTTGACTTTCTGGCCCAAGAGATCGAGCCCGCTTTTCCGCTGGACCGGCACCCGCTGTACCAGGTCCAGATTTCTCTCGAACCGCCTCTTCCGGCGCTGGACGAAGCGTGGGGCCTCACACCCATGGACTGCGAAAGTGGCGGGGCGAAACTGGATCTCTACATGGTATTCGACGATCGCCCTGCCGGGCTGATTGGCCGTGTGCAGTACAATCCTGACCTTTTCGACAAAACCACCATGGAGCGGCTGGTGGCGCACTATACCGTGCTTCTGCAGTTAGCATTGACCGCTCCCTGGCAACGTTTGTCTGCCTTTCCTCAATTCCGGCTATTGAACTAACCCAGCTCCTATCTGCTGTGAGCCACTTCGAATCCATGTCGCAGCTGGACGCTAGCTCCACCGCCAGGCAGGTGCTCCTGGACAAGTATCTGCGCGGAGAAGCTGCCGACGCTCTGAGGCCCGCGCCTGCGTCGCAAATCATAAAGAGGCGTACCACAGCGGGTCCTGCGCCGTTGTCCTTTGCGCAGCAGCAAGTCTGGGTGCACTCACAGGTCTCGCCCGGTCTCCCAATTTACAACGAACCGTTCACCGTACACCGGCGCGGGCCCCTCGACATCAGGGCCCTGGAACGGGCCCTGGTGGAAATCGTGCGCCGGCACGAAGCCTGGCGTACCACCTTCCCCGAAGTGGAAGGCCGCCCCGTGCAGCTCGTGCACCCGGCGCCCGAG
The DNA here is from genome assembly GCA_035295475.1 of Terriglobales bacterium. Taxonomy (GTDB): domain Bacteria; phylum Acidobacteriota; class Terriglobia; order Terriglobales; family Acidobacteriaceae; genus JAICWP01. The sequence goes on along the minus strand of DATGIY010000411.1, from coordinate 5,686 downwards.
AATTTCCATCTTCCCTTCGCCGACTTGCGCCACCTCGAGCGCGACGAGCGCGAGGCGCAAGCAAATCTGCTTGCCACTCCCGATGCCCAGCGGCCGTTCGATCTGGCCAAGGGCCCACTGATTCGCGCACGACTGGTGCAATTAGCGGACGAGGATTTCCGGCTATATCTAACGCTGCACCAGATTATTCTCGACGGAGTAACCGCATACCACGTTCTGCTGCCGGAATTGGCAGGACTGTATGAGGCATTTTCCGCTGGCAGGCCGTCGCCGTTGCCCGAGCTTCCCTTTCAACATGCCGACTACGCCTGCTGGCAACACGAAACGATAAACGAGCAAGCGCTTGCCGAGCACCTGGCGTACTGGAGGGAGCGACTCAAGAACAGTCCGCCGGCGCTCAACCTGCCCCTGGATCGGCCACGACCCGCTGAGCAGACATTCTCCGGCGCCATGCACCGCCTCCAGATTCCCAAGCCGCTAGTGGAGAAAGTGCGCCGCTTGAGCCAGGAAAACGGGGCGACCCTCTTCATGGGCATGCTGGCCGGATTCTATGCCGTGCTGCAGCGTTATTGCGGGCAGGACGATCTCTCGATCGGGAGTCTCACTGCCAGCCGCAAAGGACCCGGAGTCGAGAAGCTGCTGGGATATTTCGTCAATCCGGTTGTTCTGCGCACCAATCTTGCCGGCAATCCCAGCTTTGGCGAGCTGCTGCAGCGAGTTCGGGAGACCGTACTCGGCGCCCTGTCGCACGATGAAGTGCCGTTTGAGCAACTGATCCGGCAAACGCATCCCCATCGCGATTCGAGCCGTAATCCGCTGTTCCAGATCATGATGTCGCTGGAACCCCCGATGCCCGAGGTTGACGGCTGGAGCATGACCCAGTTTGACGTCTGCAGCGGAGCCTCGAAGTTTGACCTGTATTTCGATCTCGACGATCGCTCCGAGGGCATCATCGGTCCGGTTACCTACAATCCCGACCTCTTTGAAGCAGGCACAATTGCCCGTCTGGTCGGCCATTGGCAGGAATTATTGAAAGGGGCAGTCAGCGATCCCGCACGCCCGGTCGCCGAATTGCCTCTGCTGACCGCTGCCGAACGAGAACAGCTGGTCGTTCAATTTAACGACACCTTCACTCCGCGTCCGGAAACAACATTGCTCGATTCCTTCGCCGCATGTTGCCAGAACAGGCCGGATGCAGTCGCCGCTGAAGACAACGCCGGAGCGATTACCTACGAGGCCCTGAACGCGCGCAGTAATCGGTTGGCCCGCCACCTGTGCCAGATGGGTGTGGGACCGGGAGTTCTGGTCGGCATTTGCATCGACCGGTCCCTGGACATGGTCACGGCTCTGCTGGCGGTGCTGAAAGCCGGCGGGGCATACGTCCCCCTGGATCCTAGTTTTCCGAAACAGCGGCTGACTTACATGGCCGCGGATGCGGGGCTGCAAGTCGTCCTCACCCAGAAAAAGTTCGCCGGACTGCTGGGTGATGACCACGCAGGCGCCATCTGCATCGACCGGGAATCAGACTGGGCGAGCTATCCCGATGACGATCTACGAGCGCGTGCTAAAGCAGACGACTTGGCCTACGTGATCTATACGTCGGGTTCGACCGGCAAACCCAAAGGGGTCGAGATTTCCCATCGATCTCTCCTGAATCTGCTGCTCTCGATGCAGCAGAAACCAGGGTTGACCTCAGATGACCGGCTGCTGGCGGTAACAACCCTCTCCTTTGATATCGCCGGACTTGAGTTGTTCCTCCCCCTGATCACGGGAGCGACACTCATAATTGCCGACGGTGAAACAACCAGGGATGGCGCTCGCCTCGCAGCTCGGATCTCGCAATCGCGCACTACTGTTATGCAAGCAACGCCCGTCACCTGGCGCCTGCTGCTGCAGTCCGGTTGGAAGGGCAATCCAGCTCTGCGCATCTGGTGTGGCGGCGAAGCTCTGTCGCGTGATCTCGCGGAGCAATTGCTTCCTCGTTGTCATTCCCTCTGGAACCTGTACGGTCCGACCGAGACCACGATCTGGTCCGCCGTATGCAGAGTGGAGAGCGGAATAGGTCCGGTGCTTATCGGAGAGCCCGTTGCCAACACCGAATTTCATGTGCTGGACCAGCGCGGAGAGCTCGTTCCGCTTGGCGTGCCAGGCGAGCTGCACATCGGCGGCTTGGGCTTGGCCCGCGGGTACCACAACCAGCCTGAGCTCACGCGGGAGAAATTTGTACACAGTTCGATCGGAAGCGGGCGTCTTTATAAAACGGGAGACCTGGTGCAACGCCGGTCCGATGGGAGGCTTGAATTTCTGGGCCGCATCGATAACCAGCTGAAGGTACGCGGCTTCCGCATCGAAGTGGGAGAGATCGAAGCGGTTTTGGCAACTCATTCCGCAATCAAGTCTGCCGTGGTTGCCGCGCGCCCCGACAACAGCGGAGAGTTGCAGTTGATCGCCTACCCGATCGCAAGCACCGACCTGGCTCCCACGGCTGAGGCTTTGCGCGGATTCTTGCGTCAAAGCCTGCCCGACTACATGTTGCCGGCGCAGTTCGTTTTCCTCGATGCCTTCCCCGTAACGCCTAACGGCAAAATCGATCGTGCGGCCCTGCCGGGCATTTTCGCTGCCGGCGGGGAGAAGGCGCCTTTATCTCTGCCGCGCACTACCACCGAGCAAAAACTATTTGAGATCTGGCGGGAGCTTCTGGCCGCGGATCGCTTCAGTATCGGACAAAGCTTCTTTGATCTCGGCGGCCATTCTTTGCTTGCGGCGCAGCTTATTGCGCGAGTCGAGCAGACCTTCGCAATTCGACTTTCGCTGGGCGATGTATTCCGTTATCCCTCGGTGGAAGCGATGTCCAAGTTCCTGCAAGGGCACGCACAGGCATCCTCCACCTCCACGCGCACGATTCCCGCACTGCATCGTGGTGAGCCGTCGGCCCTATCGCACGGCCAGCAGCAAATCTGGCTGCATTCGCAAATGGCTCCGCAGCTTCCCCTCTATAACGAAGCCATGGCGCTGCGCTGGGAAGGCGCACTGGATGTCGAGGCCCTGGAGCGGGCCTTGAACGAACTGGTACTGCGGCACTCGATCTTGCGCACCGCATTCTTCGCTATCGATGGTCAGCCGGTACAGCAGGTTCGCGACATGAAAACGAATTTTCCGCTGCGCCTCAAGGACTTGACCGGCCTTGGCCGCGCCAGGGCGGAGGAAGAGGCGCTTCGTATCGCCAGGGAAGACGCGCAAGCACCCTTTGATTTGTCCAGCGGATCACCGTTCCGCACTCTGCTCATCCGCCTCGATGAATCGGAATATCGGCTCTATCTCACTCTGCATCACATCGTGTTCGACGGCCTTTCAATTTATGGTGTCCTGATCCCTGAACTCGAGGCGCTGTACACCGCTTTCACTCTCAACCAGCGGGCGGCACTTCCGGAATTGCCCATTCAATATTCTGATTTCGCGGGCTGGCAGAATCAGCGGCTTGCACGAGGAGAACTTCAACATCACCTGGAGTACTGGCGTCAACGTCTCGGCGAGAACCTGCCGACACTCCCGCTTCCCGCCGATCGCCCCAGGCCCGCCATTCAGACGTTCCGCGGCGCCATGCAAAGCGTCGGCTTGTCGCGAGAACTGACGGAATCGCTGGTCGAGCTAGCCAAGCGCCAGGGAACAACTCTGCACACAGTCCTGCTGGCGGGATTCCAAGCTCTCCTGTCCGCTTATAGCGGTCAACAGGACATCGTTGTAGGAGGTGTGACGTCGGGGCGCGCTCTCGCCGAGCTTCATTCGCTGATCGGGTACTTCATCAATGTGGTTGTCTTTCGCACCGATCTATCCGGCAATCCGAGCGTCACAGAGCTGCTGCGCCGTACCCAGCAGACGGTGCTGGAGGCTCTGGGGCACGATGAGGCACCGTTTGATCTGGTGGTCAATGCGGTCCAGCCCAAACGCGACCCCAGCCTCAGCCCGCTGGTACAGGTATTGTTTTCCTTTATTACGCCGCCGGCTGGACGATGCTCAAAGTGGACTGTCACGACCGATCTCGATCTGGGCGTGACCAAGTACGACCTGCACTTGGAGCTGGAAAACCGGCCTGAAGGTGTTTCAGGATATCTGCTCTATAACACCGATATTTTCGATCGCAGCACCGTCGAGGAAATTCTCGCCAAGTGGCAATCTGTACTGCGCACGATGGCTGCCGATGATAGGGCACGGGTAGCTGATCTGGCGGGCTTAATCTCCCCCGAGCCGCGCAAGAGTGGTTCTGCTGCTTCTGACGTGCGCGATTCCGCGATTTTAAATCCCCCCACTCATGACCTGGAGCCACGGCACCCCGGCCCGGCTGAACTGGAAAAGAAGCTGAGTGGTATTTGGCAAGGCGTACTGGGTGTAGCTTCCGTGGATGTCAATGACAACTTCTTCGACCTGGGGGGTCATTCACTGCTGGCCGCAAAACTAGCGGCTCGGATTGAGCAAGCCACGCAACAATCCGTGACGCTCTCCGAGGTTTTCCAGGCGCCAACCGTTCGGCAGATGTCTTTATTGCTGGCGAGCCGGAAAACGGCCACGGAATTCACCGGAATCATTCCCATCCAGCCGCAGGGATCGAACCCGCCCTTGTTTTGGATACGCGGTGGGGCATTGTTTCTGCCCATGGCCCGACGCTTGGGGCCGAACCAGCTATCGTTCGCTCTGCATTTGTCCGCGAGCGAGGCCAGCCGGCTGGGGCGGCGTTGCACGCTGGAGGAGATTGCCGGGGCGTTTATTCGCCAATTGAAACAGATCCAGCCTGATGGTCCCTACCATCTGGCTGGATTATGTGTTAACGGCGTCCTGGCCTATGAGATGGCCTGTCAGCTGGTGCGAGCCGGGGACCAAGTTTCCTTGCTGGTGATGATCGACACGCAGAATCCAGTCTTGTACCACGATTACTCGCAGGAGAGCCGGTCGCGCGTGACGGCACAACTGCTCTCGTTTCACTTGCAAAAGCTAAAGTCTTTGCGCCGGCGAGACGTGATTCCTTATCTGCTGGATCGGTACAGTGGCTTGCGCCGCCGCTGGAACCGTATCTGGTGGCAACTGACGTTTCGCGCAGGCTGGAAGGCGAATAGTAATCTAGCGGACCTGGATCGCCTTGTGCATCCTGCCGCCGCCCGCTACCGGCCCGGCTCCTACCCGGGGATGGTCGCCTTTTTCCACTCCACGGATTGGCCGCAAGGTGAATATTGGCAACTGCACCTGGGATGGAAGGATCTGGTGCGAGGCGAACTGGAAGTGGAAAGGATCGAGGGCGAGCACGAGTCGATCTTCGACGAGGCCATCGTCGAGCCTTTCGCCCGCAAACTGATGGGCTGCCTGACCGAAGCACGCAAGAAGTCTGATCAGACTCTGGTTCCCTGCTGATTGAGCATGAGTGCAAATTTCCCAGCTATCGATCCATCCGAACATGGACCTCAGGTGTCCGGTCTGACCCTGCAGACGGCCAACACCAGTGGGTCGCCACGGATGAGCGATGCCGAATGGCAAAAGGTCTTGAACGAGTGGAACGCCACAGAGACGGCATACGCTCGCGACCTATGCCTACATCAGCTGGTCGAATCACAAGCAGAGCGGACGCCGGACGCAAGCGCCGTTGAGTTTGGCGGACAATACCTCAGCTATGAACAGCTGAACGCGCGGGCTATTCACC
>DATGIY010000410.1:0-3528 GCA_035295475.1 Terriglobales bacterium | reverse complement strand
TTCCCGGTATGCAGGCCATGGGGGAGGGAATCGAACTCACCGAGGAGTGGTATGCGCTGCGTGCATTTCCTCCCGACCTGCACGTTCTGCTGATTATCGACGGGAATTTCTACCAGCGTCCGCCCTATCCCAACACCTGGGCACGCCTGTATGGTCGCGGCCGCGTCTTTTATACCGCGTTGGGTCATCGCGAAGACGTTTGGCAGAGTTCCGTTTATCAGAGCCTTCTCACCGGTGCCATGGCGTGGACTGTTCGCGACGTTAATGCCCACGTAGGGCAGTGTCGCTGGCGAGCTTTGCCCTGTTACGGTTAGAATGAAGGGAAACTAGCAATGGGCGTGTTTAGAAGGGGGAGGATTACGGCAACCGGGTGCATCCCGCTCGCCGAAATTAGCCAGAAGTGCGCGAATCCAGGGCTCCCGGGAAAGCTTGCGCTTTTGATCTTTTCGTCCCTGCCGGAGAGCGTGGTTTCGGCGCGCGACTTTCTCCTATGTTGAACAATCCCAGGGCTCTGCGTGATTGCTTTTCTTATTTGCTGTTGTGCCTTTCAGTTGGCCTGCTGGCGGGGACTGCGAAGGCGCAGGCTCAAACCGCGGCGTCGCCCGCACCGCCCCAGACTTCCGCTCCTGCACCCGCTGTGCGCATCACGCTCGACCAGGCGATCAATCTCGCCTACAGCCACAGCCACGTTTTGAAGGCGGCGCAAAGCACCATTCAGCAGGCCCAGGCGGAGGAGATTACCGCTAATCTGCGCCCCAATCCGGTGGTGAGCGGCGACTCCCAGTTCTTGCCTCTCTTTGGTAATCCGCCCGGTTCCAACACCTCCAGCACGCTGGACCAGCTTTCGCAGTTCGATTTGGGCATCGGATACTTGATCGAACGCGGCGGGAAGCGTCAGCACCGTCTGCAAGCTGCCCGCGATGTCACCACCCAGACTCGCTCCCAGGTGTTGGATACGCAGCGTACCTTGGCCTTCAACGTGGCGCAGCAGTTCATTACGGCTTTGCTGGCCGATTCCAACTTGCAGTTTGCCCAGCAGGATCTGAACAGTTTTCAGCAGACGGTCACCATCAGTGAAGAGCGCTACAAGGCTGGCGATATCAGCGAAGCCGATTATCTGAAAATCAAGCTTCAGCTGCTGCAATTTCAAACCGATGTGTCCGCCGCTCAGGTCGCCCGCGTGCAAGCCTTGGCCGCATTGCGGCAGGCGATGGGATATACCGCCGTTCCTGAAAATTACGACGTTGCCGGCGATCTGACCTATACCCCGTTCCAAGGAAACGAGGACGATCTCAAGACCCTGGCGCTCCATCAGCGCCCCGACCTTGTGGCCGCCGAGCAAGGCGTCACCGCCTCCAAGAGCGCCTATCAACTGGAACGCGCTAACGGTAAGCGCGATGTGAACGTGGCCTTCAATTTTTCCCACGTTTCGGGCTATAGCTCGGGCTCTTGGTTTGCCAATATGGAGCTGCCCATTTTCAACCGCAACCAGGGCGAGATCGCGCGTACTCGCTACGCCATCACGCAGGCCCAGGAAAACGCCTATGCGGCCAGCGATATCGTGCTGACCGATGTGGAGAGCGCTTACGCGGCCGTCAGCACCAATCAGCAAGTAGTTCAGCTCTATGTAAACGGCTACCTGAAGAACGCGCAGGATTCCCGTGACATCAGCGAGTATGCTTACAAAAAGGGGGGTGCCAGCCTGCTCGACTTTCTGGACGCGGAGCGCAGCTATCGGGCCACCGAACTGGCTTACCGCCAGGCATTGGCCTCGTACATGACCGCGGTCGAGCAATTGAAGGAGGCGGTCGGAACCAGGAACTTGCCATGAGCCACCTGCATCGCACCTCGCGCCACAGTGTTGCCCGCCACACTCTTGCCACCCTCGGTTTAACTGCCGTACTGCTTCTGGCGGGATGCAACAACGGCGCTCCCAAGACCGCCGAAGCCGCTAATCCCTATAGTGGTGGCGCCCTGCTGTTCACCGTTCCCGCTCAACAAATGTCCCATGTGCAGGTAGTCACGGTTGAGCCCACCTCCATCCGCCGCGTGTTGCGCTTAAGCGGGGCGGTAGCCTTCAACGCCTTCCGCACCACGCCGGTAATCACGCAAGTCAGCGGGCCGGTGAGCCGCATCATGGTTCAGCCCGGGGAAGTAGTGCGCAAGAGCCAGCCCATGCTGTATCTGGCCAGTCCCGATTACTCGCAGCTGCGGGCCAATTATCTGAAGGCGCGAGATGCTTTTGATCTCGCCGACAAGAACTACGTTCGCTCCAAGGACCTGTATGCTCACAATGCCATTGCCGAGCGCGACCTGCAGGCCGCTGAGTCAGCCCGCACGCAGGCGCAGGCGGACATGGTCGCGGCGGAACAGGCCCTGACCATTATCGGCATTTCCAATCCGGAAACTGTCATTTCCAAAACTGTTTCACCCGAGGTGCCCCTGCTCGCCCCCATTGCGGGCGAAGTCGTAGAGCGCCTGGTATCGCTGGGCCAGGTGGTGCAGGCGGGCAACACTCAGTGCTTCACCATCTCCGACATGAGCACAGTCTGGGTCTTAGCGAATGTTTTTCAGGACGACCTCGCTTATGTCCACGTCGGCGACCCGGTCGCTATCACTACCAGCACCTATCCCGGACAGGAATTTCATGGCCGCATCTCGTATGTCGCCGAAGGTCTGGATCCCACCTCGCGCACCGTCCAGGCCCGCGTGGTTACGCAGAATCCCGGGCGCCGTCTGAAGAAGGATATGTACGTGACGGTCACGGTCGCTGCCGGCGCCATCAGGAATGCGCTGACCGTCCCCGATTCGGCTGTGCTGCGGGATGCGGAAAATGAGCCGTTTGTCTATGTCTCGGTTGATCAGGCCAATCACCAGTTTGCCCGCCGCTCCGTCAAATTGGGCGAAAGCAGCAACGGTAAGACCCAAATTGTGCAAGGTCTGAAGCCGGGTGATCAGGTGGTCGGCGATGGCAGCTTGTTCCTGCAATTCGCCAATTCGCTGCAACAATAGGGGAAAGGGTACAGGTTCGCGCTAACTCGGAATGATTCACCGCATCGTTCAAGCAGCTTTGCGCCAGCGTTTTCTGGTGCTGATGTTTACCGCCTTCCTGGCGATAGCGGGAATCATCTCCTTTCAGCGGATGCCGGTAGACGCCTACCCCGACCTCTCCCCGCCCATGGTGGAACTGATCACCCAATGGCCGGGTCACGCTGCCGAAGAAGTGGAGCGCCTGGTCACCCTGCCCATCGAGGTCACCATGAACGGGGTGCCGCGCATGGAGGTGATGCGCTCCATCTCGCTTTATGGGCTCTCCGATATCCGCCTGACATTTGAAGAAGGCACGGACGACTACTTCGCCCGCCAGGTTGTGTTCGAACGGCTGGGCGAGCCGCAACTGCCCTCGGGAGTCGCCCCCACCATGGCGCCGCTTTTCAGCCCCAGCGGCCTGGTTTACCGCTATGTTCTGGAGAGCCCCGACCGCAGCCCCCAGGAGCTGAAGACATTTGAGGATTGGGTGGTGGAGCG
>DATGIY010000409.1:0-3168 GCA_035295475.1 Terriglobales bacterium | reverse complement strand
ACTGGGGACAGCTCCTGTTGAGCGAAATTCTAATGAGCCTTACCTCAGCCTACAAGAAAATAGGCCCTATTTTCGTTCCTAAGGGGCGAAAATTTTGCCCTCTCTACTGCCACGTACTACCACTCCAACATATCACGACGGTAAGGCCGTACAACGTTACCATCGTTCCCCAACCGCCGGCTGCTTTCCCCGGAGACAACGCAATATATTATTAATCATCAATAACTTACAATCAAACCCGGCTGCCGGTAACGGTAGAGAAATTGGTTAGCGCTAAGAGTCACATAAGGTTATTCTTCTCTAGATAGAAGGGCTCTACCCTTCGCCCGATCCGGGGATCATTTGGGTGGAATTTCGCCTCTCGCGCTTGCCGCCCAAGAACCATACCCGTCTGGCGAGTGGTTGGAGACTACTATCCAGTTGTGGGTAGATGCGCAATTGGCTACTGTAGTGCTAGCCTGGAACCACAGGCGACAATAGCTGGCCGGGGCGCGCACAAGGGAGCGATTCATGGGTTCTGCGGTGGGTCTGGAAGACAACCTAGTGTCAGATGCAGGAACTGCCCTCCTGGAAACTCCCTCCACAGTTCACTGGTACGCCGCCTACACTCGTTCGCGGCACGAGAAAGTAGTGGCGGAACAGCTGCAGCAGCGCACGGTGGAATGTTTTCTGCCGGTTTATGAGTCGCTGCGCAAATGGAAAAACGGCCGTTTTCGCGTGCAGATGCCTTTGTTTCCCGGCTATCTGTTCGTGCACATCGCCTTACGCGACCGCCTGAACGTCTTGAAAGTGCCGGGAGTGGTGCGGCTGGTGGGCTTCAATGGCGCTCCTACCGCCCTGCCCCAGGCTGACATTGAAATTATTCGCAGCGCCTTGTCCCGCGGGGGGGAAGCCGAGCCTCACCCTTATCTGAAAGTGGGCCAGCGGGTTCGCATCGTGAGCGGGCCCATGGAGGGGTTGCAGGGCATCTTGCTGCGCAAGCGAGGCAAGCCTCGCGTGGTAGTATCAGTCGATTTGATTATGCGCTCGGTGGCCATTGACATCGATGCCGCCCAGGTCGAGCCGGTGAAGTGATCTCCCCACGAGCACCGCTCGCTGATCAACAGCATGTATCTGAAATACTACGGCTTGCGTGAAGAACCGTTCGGGGTCACACCCGATCCGCGCTTTTTGTACGCCAGCCCCACCTATCGCGAAGCGCAGGCCACGCTGGAGTACGGCATCCGCTCCGGCCGCGGCTTTACCGCCCTGGTGGCCAAGCCCGGCATGGGCAAGACCACGCTCCTGTTCCATCTGCTGGAGCAGTACTCCAATATCGCCCGTACCGCGTTTATTTTTCTCACCCAGTGCGATTCGCGCGAATTCATGCGCTACCTGATCTCGGAACTGGGAGCGGACGCGCCTTCCACCGACTTCGTCCGCCTGCACGAGCAGTTTGTCCAGCTGCTGACCCGCGACGCCCACGCCGGCAAGAAGGTGATTGCCGTGGTTGACGAGGCGCAGAACCTCGACGTCAGCGTGCTCGAGACCGTGCGCCTTCTTTCCGATTTTGAAACACCGCGCGCGAAACTGCTGCACATCATTCTCACCGGCCAGCCCGAACTGGCGGACAAGCTGTCGCTGCCTTCCTTGTTGCAGCTGCGGCAGCGCATTTCGCACCTGGTGCGCCTGGAGCCGCTCTCCGGCAGCGAAGTCGAGCAGTACATCCAGCATCGCCTGCGGGTGGCCGGCTACGCCGGCGCGCCCCTGTTCACGCCCCAGGCGATTGCCCTCATCGTGCAGCGCAGCGAAGGCATTCCGCGCCTGATCAATAACATTTGTTTTAACGCTCTCTCCCTGGGCTATGCCCTGGGCAAGAGGACGATCGACGCTGACGTGCTGGCGGAGGTTTCCGCCGACCTGGATTTCGAATTTGTGGTTCATTCCGATCAGGACCTGAACCCGGTGGTGGGCTCGGCCGTGGACTCGCCGCCTTTGCCGCCTCCGCTCCCGGAACGTGACGCGAGCGCCGGGATGCCCGCATCCCTGCCCGGTCCCGTACTGGTTCCCGGACCCGGTGGCGCTCCGACCCAGCCGCCCACAATAGCTTGCCAATCCAGAGAAACCATCAACGGCGAAATGGGCGCCCTCGCCCTGCAACCTGAGTTTGTGCCTCCGAACGGCACTAGTCAGCCGCCGGCCAACGGCTCCGCCAAGGTTGCGCCACCGCCCGAACCCGCAGTGGTGGACGTGGACGCAATCGCCTCTGACTGCGCGCTCTTTGGCATGGATTTGCCCCGGCGCTGGAAGCGTCCGGTAGGCATGGCAGCGCCTCCGAGCGTGGCTCCCGCGCCTGCCGCGAAGCCCAGCCGCCCCGCGCCGCCAGTCCCAAGAGCGGCAGCGCCCGTCGCCTCACCCGCGCCCACGCGGCCAGCGGCGGTGCCACGGCGAACCAACGGAGCTTCTGCGCCGGCTGTCGCCGCGAGCCCTGCCACGCCAGCGACGCGCACGAGCGGGCCTAAAGCCGTTCCCGCCGCTCTTACCCAGGAATATGTGGCCGCCCTAAGGGCGCGACGTCAGCGCCGGCAGATCACACTCTATGCCGCGGTGGCCGCTTCCGTGCTGCTTCTGGTCACTTTGGCGTGGCTGCTGGGAGCGTCGAGTAATTCCGCGCAAGATGCAACTGCCAACTCCGATACCGTGCAGGCTGCTGTCACCCAGACCAGCCCGCAGCCGGCGGATGCAGTCCAGCCCTTGGACGACGCGGGCGCCGACAAAAACGCCGCCAGCACCGTCATGGATGTCATTGAGGAATTGCCCCAGCCGGGCGATTCCAACCTGAGCGACTCCCACCCCGCGGTGGTAATGCGCGGCACGCATGGACAGGAACTAGTGCAGCGCGTGGCGCCCGTCTATCCCGCAGCCGCGCGGCTCAGCCGCGTGGAAGGTCCGGTGGTGCTGGAGGCCAGCATCGGGGCCCATGGTTTTCTGCGCCACATTCGCGTGGTTAGCGGCAACGCCCTGCTGGCGGACTCGGTTTTGGATGCGGTGCGGGGATGGCGCTACCAGCCGCGCATGGTGGGCGGGCGCCCGGTAGAAACCCCCACGCGTATCGTGGTCAATTTCCAGCTGGTGACCAATCCCAAGAACTCTTCCCGCACTCCTTGATTGCAGTTCAGCGCCCGGCTC
>DATGIY010000408.1:0-2547 GCA_035295475.1 Terriglobales bacterium | reverse complement strand
TCTTTCCGCCGCGCTCTTTCAGCCAGCTTCCGCAAACGCCCAAACCGCTTCTCAAAATCCGTTTTGTCAGAAGCTTTCCGGAGGGCAGATTCAAGCTTCCGATGGCGCGCATATGTTCTGTTTTGGTGCACAGGCCAGCGGCAACGCGCCCATCTCGCACAAGGCGCTCAGCGGGGTGACATCTCTCTTCGCCAATGTGGATGCGGGGAATTTCGCCGAGGACGTCAGCCCATCAGGTGTGCAATCCTTCGGCCAGGCCGAGACTTCGGTAGCTGCCGTCGGCCCCTACGTAGTCGAAGCCTGGAACGACGCCACGGGCTTTTTTTCTCCTTGCCCTTCCGCCAACTTCAAGGAGGAACTCACCGGCCTCGGTTTTTCCAGCAACAGCGGAGCTTCTTTTAGTGATCTGGGCGGCATACCAAACTCGAATTGCGCGAACCTGATTTCCGGCGGCGATCCCAGCGTGGAGGCGTGGACCAAACAGGGTTTCAAATACTTCTACATCTCCAGCCTCTACAACTCTCCCAATTACGATGGGCCCAGCAACATCGCCCTGACCGCCTGCCGCATAGAAGGATCAGGCAGCACGGCCCTCCTGAGCTGTAATCAGCCGGTCATCGCGGCCACCAGCAGCGAGTGCCAGACATTCTCCGGATTCACTTTCTGCAGCTTCTTGGATAAAGACTTTTTGGCCATCGATCCCGCCCGTGGCCGGCTGTACGTCACCTACAGTGATTTTCGGCTCCTCGAGAGCAACAGTGTGGACCTGGCCGCCTGCGATATCAGTCACAATCCCATGGTTCCGGTTTGCTCCAACGGGTCAACGGCAGCTCCCGCGGCGCCGTACCTGGAAATTGCCGCGCCGGATAGCAATGGCTGCGAAAATGAGGGCGCGTATCCCGCGGTTGACGCGGCTACTGGTGATCTCTATGTTGCCTACGAGCACAACTGGGCAACCAACACCATGGTCACCGCCTGCGAAACAGATCCCACCACTGAGGTGGTCAGCTACATCCCCGCCAGCTGTCTCACGCTTCCCGCTGCCTCGTGCACCGCACCTCAGGCGCAAGCGCGAGAGTTCGTCAATTCCCTGGATGCTGCCTTCATCCCCGGATACGACCGTTTCCCCATGAACGACTTTCCGCGCATCGCGGTCAGCGATCCCGCGGGAACCGTCAGTATCGTCTGGAACGACACCAGTTACCGGCCGATTGGAGATGTGCTGCTGCAGAGCTGGTATCTAGCGAGCAACGGCACCTGGCCGGCTCAGCCTGTGCAAGCCCAGCCCGTGATACTGGATAACGCCGCGCAGGCGGGTAGCGGCTGGCAGTTCTTGCCGGCACTGCGCAACGCCGATGCCGCCGGTAATCTCAACGTGAGCTGGTACGCCCGCGCCAATGCCACCACCACCCTTACGGATGTGTATGGCGCGGTGGGCGTGAGTCCTTTGACCACGGCTACTCCTCCCAATGTTCTGATCACAAACGTCTCTTCGGATTGGAATGCAGTAAGCTCTGACCTGGTGCCCAATTTCGGCGACTATTCGGATAATTACGTGACTGCGGTCGCCGGATCTCCCTATGCCAACGAAACTTGGAACGTGGCTTGGTCCGACGGCCGCCTGGGTGACCCCCAACCGTTCTATGGTTCGGCCAAATTGGTTCAGGTGGTCGTCAGCGAAACGGGCGATGGCCACGGTACGATCGCCGTTTCTCCCGCTGGTACGTCCTGCGGAGCGGGGTGCTACTGGTATCCGGCCGGCACCGCCATCACCATGACACCGACCGCAAATTCGGGCTCAATGTTTATGGGCTGGTCAGGAGGTTGCTCCGGTACCAGCGCCTGCAGCCTGACCTTGAAGACAAATGTCACCGCGTCCGCGCAGTTCCTGTTGCTCTATCAGCTCACGCTTGCTAGTACGGGAGGGGGAAGTGGTGTGGTTTCCCCATCCCCGGCCGGCACTTCTTGCGGAACTGGCTGTTACCTCTATCCGAGCGGCAGCAGCGTCACCTCCTCCGCCACTGCGAATACCGGTTCCGCGTTCGTTGGCTGGACCACGGGCTGCACCGGCACCGGCGATTGCACACTCGCTATGACCTCCAATCACAAGGTCACAGCCAAATTTGTCCCGACTTATAATTTGACGATTGCGACCATCGGTACGGGCAGCGGCACGGTGTCTGTGTTGCCTATCGGAACTTCCTGCGGCGCCGGTTGCTACACTTATCTCAACGGCACGAAGGTCACTCTAACGGCAAGTCCTAGCTCCGGGTCCACTTTCTCTGGCTGGACTACCATTTGTTCCGGCACCAGCCCCTGCACTGTAACCATGTCTGCCAGCAAGACAGTCACGGCCAAGTTCAGTGTGCTATATCGCTTGACCATTGCTTCGACAGGTACTGGGGCCGGCACCCTGTCGGTTTCGCCACTAGGCACGTCGTGCGGTGTCGGATGCTACATCTATCTCACTGGAACCAAGGTGACTGTGACCGCCGCCCCCAGCGCTGGCTCTCTGTTTATGGGATGGACCACGACTTGTACAGGCAC
>DATGIY010000407.1:0-4726 GCA_035295475.1 Terriglobales bacterium | reverse complement strand
ATGTAGAGATAATGCTCCACCGTGTGCTTGCTGACGCCGTAGGGGGTGATGGGATTGGGGGGACAACTCTCGGCCACCGGCAATTGCTCCGGCTCGCCATACCCCGCACCGGCGGTGGAAATATAAATAAAGTGGCGGATACGATACCGGCGGGCTGCTTCCAGCAGGTTCAGCGAGCCCAATATGTTGATGGTGGCGTCCAGCAAAGGTTCGCGGACCGCCAGGCGCACGTCCATCTGTGCAGCGTGATGGTTTATGACTTCGGGTTTGAACTCGGCGAAAACCCGATCCAGTCCTGCAGCATCGCGGATATCTTGCTGGTAGAAATGCGCGCGGGAATTAAGGTTACGGCGAAAACCGCGGGAAAGATTGTCTACCAGCGCCACTTGATGGCCAAGATTGACATAGGCATCTGCCACATGCGATCCGATGAATCCCGCCCCCCCGCTCACTAGGATGCGCATAGGTCCTTATCTCCCTTCAGAATGCGCCGCGCGCCCGCACCACTTCGAAAAAGGTTTTGCCGATGATCATGAGGTCCAGCCAGATCGACCAGTTTTCTATGTAGAACATGTCCATGCGAATGCGCTGCGCGTAGCTGGTCGTCTGGCGTCCCATCACTTGCCAGTAGCCGGTCAGCCCCGGCTTAACCGAGAGCAAGCGGGGCAGAAGATCGCCGTAGCGGCTCCCTTCTGCAGGTGAGATGGTGCGTGGCCCCACTAAGGCCAGCTCGCCGGTAAGCACGCTGAAGAATTGGGGGAACTCATCGAGGCTGTACTTTCGCAACCAGCGGACGGCCGGCAAAACGCGCGGATCGTGGCGCAGCTTGCAGGTGCGGTCAAATTCCGCCCTTAACCTGCTGTTCTGTTGCAAAATTCGGTCGGCGTCCTTGACCATGGTGCGAAACTTGCGGTATGAGTGCGGCTTGCCGTCGCACCCGATGTAGGCACTGCGGTAGAAGAGCGGACCGCCATCTTCGTGCCACAGGATCAGTGCGACCCAGGGCAACAACAGCAACGTAATTACACTGCCCACCAGGCCGATGACCCGTTCCAGGATGGCTTTCACTCCGCGCTCCAGTGCGTGCGTGGGCCGCCTCGCCAACCGCCACCCGCCGGTGAA
Source organism: Terriglobales bacterium (assembly GCA_035295475.1). Lineage (GTDB taxonomy): Bacteria > Acidobacteriota > Terriglobia > Terriglobales > Acidobacteriaceae > JAICWP01. Next base: position 3,604 of record DATGIY010000407.1, on the reverse strand, counting down.
GTCGTTGACTTCCCAGGCGAACCCCGCCGGCGCGGGAGGAGCACACTCGAGTTCGACCTCCCTGCTACTCTCGATCGAAAATAGAACCAGAGGCAGTATATCGGGATGCGCCTCGCCGCTGGCGCCGGAGACAAGCAGCACATCCGCCTCGCAGCCGGAGGCCCAGGCAACAAGGGCGCTCTGCCAATGCGACGCCGGGCCGCTTCCGCGGAGCGCGCCTTCCCCCAAGGTTTCAAATGTGGACTCCAGCAGTTCGTAACCTTGCCCACCGCGAATGATCAAGCGTTGCTGCAACTCCTGCCAGAGCTCGCGCGGGCCAGCCAAAGCGACTCGCTGGCGCGCCACTCCTCGTCGCCATAGCGCCAAGTACAAACCGCGCAAAATAAAGCGTCCCAGCAGCACAGCGAGCAGAATGATCCCCGACCCGGCGAGCAAAGCCGGCCACCTTTGTATTCCTCCGCTGAAGATGGCCGCGGCACACAATGTCGCGGCAAAACCGCACGCCGTTGCTCGGCAGACCAGCTGCAATTCCCTCTCCGGGCGTCGCAGTGCAAAACTGCGATAGCCTCTGTTCAGGTAAACAAACATGCTGATTACGACTGTCAAGCCAAGCTGTTCTGCCGGCCGGAAGGGCCCTGCCGGCCACGCCACAGGCAAGTAGGACACCAGCAAAAACGCGGTCAGATCAGACAGGACCAGCAATAGCCCTTGGCAGCGCGGCCTCCGCAGGAGTCGCGATATCACCAGGGATGGGCGTCCATACCTCTCACCAGGCAGCTTGAATTCCGTCGCCCTTTCCAGTCTGCACCTGGCATTCGTAGCCATTGTCTTGTGGTTCTAAACCACGGAACGCTCGGTGGGCTGCCATCCATGACGGTAGCGGCGAGTGGGCCAGCGTATCCAAGCCAGAAGGAGCGCCAGCTGAGCAAAGGTGAAATAGAAGAGGGGATACAGAGCTGGCGAAGTCTTGCCCCGACCGGCCAGCACCGCTCCGAGGCCAGCCAGACTGTAGAAAACCAGCTGCGCCAGCAATAAATTCACATACCCCGGATCTTGCAGCGCCAGCGCAACCGCGGAAAGCAGCATAATCAGCAGAGCGGGAGGAACGAGCATGCGCAGCACATGGTGCGAGAGGTATTGCCACCACACCGGACTGCGGCCTGGCACCATCAGCCTCCACAGCAATGGGATATTTCGCAGCAATGCGACATGAGCCCGGACCTTGCGCTCCAGTTCTCCCCGCAGGCTGGCGGCCGCCGGGATACGCGCCTGCGCCGCGGGCGCGTAAACAATTCGCCGGCCGGAATCGGCGATCACTTTCATGGGCACAAAGAAGTCATCACCGCTATTCCCGAGCCGCGGGAACAGCGATTTACGAATGGCGTACAGCTGGCCATGTCCTCCCAGGCAAGAATGCAGGCGGCTCTCCGCGCCCTTGATCCAAGATTCATAACGCCAGTAAATTCCCTCTCCACGGCTGGCAACGCTGCCCGCTTGCGGCAGACAGTAGCGCGCGCCGGTCACGCCTCCGACCTGGGCATCCGCGAAAGGACGCAGCAGATGCCGCAAAGCGTCTCGGGAAAGTAGCGCGCCGGCGTCGCTCACGGCGACCATCTCTCCCCGCGCCAACGGCAGGGCCCGATTCAGCAGTTCCTCCTTGCCGCGGTGCTGGGCAAAAGCCAGCACTTCCACACTCTGGCATTGGTATTTGCGGGCAACACTGGCCGTGGCATCGTCGGAACCGTCCGATACGACCAGGATCTGCAGGCACTGACTGGGATAATCCAATTGCAGGGCATTTTCGATTTTGCGCGCAATGCAGCGCTCTTGGTTGTACGCGGGAATCACTAGGGTTACCGGCGGCGTGACCTCCGCCACGGCTATCGGTCTGCCCCGCAGCCGCGCCGCCAGCCACACTAGCAATGGATACCCGGCATAGACGTATACCACCAGCAGCAAGCCAGCCCAAAAAACCAGATACCAGGCCATTCCCGATTCCTCAAATCGCTATCGGCCACCCGGACGGTTCGCTAATCGGGTTGCTCATTTTCTTGCGCACTGCCCTGCAGTTCTGGACAAGGCATTCGACTCAATCCCGCCAGCGCACCTAACGCGGTGCCCAGAAATCCGGCTTGCGTGAAATGAAGGAAGGTGGGACCGCCGGTAAAACTCAATAGGCCGAAAATCAGCACAGCCAACAGGGGGCGACGGGCGCGTTGTATCACGACTCCCGCCGACCGGCTCCTCCAGGCGACGTGCGCCACCGTCCCGGCCAGCAACAGGAAAGCCGCTAATCCCGTAATGCCCATCTTGAGCAGTAAAAATCCCCAGCCGTTGTCAACATAGGTAGTCGTTCCCGATAGCCAGGAGACTTGTTCCGTGGCATAGCTGAATTCGCCTCCCATCCCGTGGCCCAAGAGAGGATGCTCGCGAATGACCTCCAGCACCGATTGCCACTGCGCCACCCGGCCGAGATAGGATAGGTCCTCATCCAGCGGAAAAACGAAGCGGGCGGCGATCTCGCCAACCGTTCCGGAGCTGTCGGGAAGGCGTCTTATGCCGGGAAGAATCAGCGCGCCCAGCATCAGCCCCGCCGCACACGCTGGCAGAAAACGGTGGCGGCGTCGGGAATGGGACAGGGCGAACAGTATTACAGTGGCGGCCAGGCTGCCGGCCACAAAACGCGCTCCCAGCAGTATGATGGCGAGCCCACAAATGGCCAAACCCGCCCAGCGCCAGCGGCGCCCCTGGCCCGGAGCCAGCTCTTGCATTTCCGCAAACCATGCTGCGCCCACCGCGCCAGCGTAAAAACCGATGGCCGATTGCTCGCGGTAATAGCTTCCCAGCGCCAGCGTAAGAAAACCAAGCTTGATGACGTAGCAGGCCGCACCCACCGCCACCGCCCAACCAACGGCGCGCATCCACTTGCATGCTTCCTCGGGAGAGCGCAAGAAGCGGCGCGCAACCAGGTAATAGGTCGGCAGCAGAAGACAGCCGAAGAACTGCCGCGCCACGGCAAACCCATCATTCCGCTGCGCCATGCCATAGAGCGCTGCTACCACGCTCACCAGAAAAACCAGCAGCACGGCGCGATCGACTTTTGTGACTGTCGCCCAGGTCACGCCGGCACCCCGAGCCCGGCAATACGCCAGCAGCAGCCCGCCCGTAATCAGCGCGACCCCGGTTCCCCAGTACAGGTAAACCGCCGGCAAAGTAAAACCAACCAACAGCGTTTCCTGACAGAAGACAAATAGAAAGATCAGGAACGCACAACTGGCCCACAGACCAGTGCGCGGCCTGACCGAGGCCAAGGCTGCGATACCGCCAGCCAGCAACAGCGCTCCGTACTTGCGCCCGGGCACAAAAGCGACAGCGCACGCCAGCAGCGCCAGCAGCATCGCCGCCGGCCGCCAAAAGGTGTCGGCGGCTGAACACCTGCGGTTGCCATCTCCGACGCAGGAACTCCGCGAGCAACCGTTCGTCATAGCAGGCTCGCGATAGCTGCCGCCCGCGCCATCTCGCGGGAACGCCGGAGAACCGGCGGCGTGCACAGCGCTTCCGCCTTCGCTACCCAATCTCCGCGGGCACACAGCAGGTTGATGGT
>DATGIY010000406.1:0-17104 GCA_035295475.1 Terriglobales bacterium | reverse complement strand
GGGAGTTCGACATCCTGAGGGCAAACGCGACAGATAGATAACCCGCTCATAAGCGGTTCGCGAATTGAGACGTCTATTACCCAGTCTGTAACTTCGAAATTGTCGCTGCATCGATCAAGCACTGTTACGGAAAATGCTATCGATTATCCGGCTAAGTGCTATCTCCCCCAAAAGCGCGAAGAGGTCTGTGTCCGAATGAAGGTTTCTTTCGCTTCGCCTAATTTTTGGCAGATAGCGTCTTGTATGAAACCCTGCCTAAGTCAGTGGCCCGATAACTCCACTTGGAATTTGAATTATTGGCGGGCGGGAAAACAGATCGCCAAAGACATGAAGCGACTTACTTTACCCGCTACAGCTAAGTGGTAGCTTGCGTAAGTGTGTCAGGACAGCCAGGCAAGTACTAAGGTACAATGATGGCAAACTACAATCAGTGCTAGGAGAACAATAGTGATATTGGGACGCGTTGTAAAAGAGTTGCAGACGGAGCATAACCGGTTAGAGAAGGAACTAGAGCGCGTGAATGCAGCCCTCAACGCCCTGGGGAATCTGAACAGCCGTCGTCGTGGTCGGAAACCCGGAGTAAGTGCCCGGACAGGTCGGCCCCGACGCACTCTATCGGCAGCCGCCCGGCGCCGTATCGCTGCCGCACAGAAGGCGCGGTGGGCGAAGGTGAGAGAGCAGCGGCAAAAGCGAGCTGCATAGCTGTCGCAATACTCTTGATCATTTACAAATTACCTTGCGATCCGGCGCTTCCGTGGATACCGAGGCAGCGCCGGACCAAAAGGCTCCTCAACCTGCTCACTGAAACTGGGCCTTCCCGGTCCGGGAGGGATTTCTTCGCACACATCCTAGCGGGTGCGATGCTGGATGCCGCCAGGTCCGGCAACGATTAGATCACTGACCAGACCCAAGAACAGCCCATGCTCCACAATTCCGGCGCGGCGACTAAGACTGTCGGCCAAACCGGCGGGATTGGCGATGGGGCCGAAATCGCAATCGATGATCATATTGCCGGAGTCGGTAAGGAACGGGGAGCCGTCCGCTCTTTTCCGCAGCTCCGCGCGAGCATCGAGCGACTCCAGGAAGCGCAACTGCGAGCGCCAGCCAAAAACCAGCACCTCCACCGGAAGTCGGTGACGAGAACCGAGGCGGGCCGAGAGTTTGCTGTCGTCTACGGTGATGAACATGCGCTGGCTGGCCTGGGCAACGATCTTTTCCCGCAGCAGCGCGCCCCCGCCTCCTTTGATCACATTCAGCTTGGGGTCAACTTCGTCCGCACCGTCGATGGTCAGGTCAAGGTTACGCGGCAGTTCCTCCGCCAGCAGGGGAATGCCCAGCCGCTCAGCCTCCTGATAAGTGGCTTGAGAGGTCGCAAAACCAGTGATGCCCGACAGCTTGCCCCCCCGCAGGAGTTCGCCAATTTTCCGGGTAGCAAAAATAGCCGTTGAGCCCGTGCCTAGGCCGAGGGTCATTCCGTTCTTTACGAAGGTCACGGCGTACTCGGCGGCCTGTTGTTTGTAGACCAGCTGTTGCTGGTCTGCTGGATTATCGGACTGGTGCACTCAACACATCTACTACAGCCGCGAAGTGTCCGCAATAACCTAGCAGGCGGGTGATCAGTGGGCGGGCGGGTTTGCCGGTTTCGCCGCGGGTTTCTTGGTGTCAACCACCACCGGCCCGTTGCCTGTGGTCTTTCTCGTGTCCACCCAAACTACTCCCATACCGCCATTGGGATCCACAGATTCTATGGTCTGCCTCTGCTGCTGGGCGCCGTTTAAATCGGTGCGAGTAATATCAATAACATGCTGACTGGGGCGGAGGCCCTCGTCCGGTGCGGCCGTACTACGCTGCTCCACCCGCTCTTCCTTCACCTGTTCGCCCCCGGGGCCGGTGCGCATGACCGTTGTAGTCTGGCTATCAAGATGCATCTGCCCATCAGGATCAGCCGTAGTACCGCCTATGCTGGTAGAGAACTTCTGTACGTCCTTACGCTGCTCGCCGTTGTTTTTAGTTTCCGTGGTGACTGTGTGTTCCGCCAGCGCCATCCTTCCATCAGCATTGAGCCGGGAGACGTTCTCTTTCTTGGTTTCAGTCTCTCCCGCTTTTTCAATGGTGCCCTGGCGCACTTCATTGATTTGCCAGTTGCCGTTGCCGTCCTGCAGAGACACTGACTTGGTGTATTCGGTGACGCCCGGCTGTACTTGCTTTTCGACCTCATGGGTTCGCGTGCTGGGCGCCAAAGCGCCGTCCGCGCCCGGCAGAAACACCGTTGCATTGGTGGTACGTACGTCCGGGCTAGTCTGGTCTGTTTCCTGAATTTCACGCTGCGTCACCTGCATCCCGCCATTCGCATCAGGGCTGGACACGGTGCGCACTACGTGTTCGCCGCCATCCGACAACTCGTGTTTTTCTTCAACCGTGACGCTGTTGATGATTTTTTCACCGTCGGAGTTGGTGACGTAATGTCGCGTGGTTGTTCGGGTGGTGTTAGCGTCGACCTTTACGGTTTCGGTCTCAGTCTGTCCGTACACCTGGTTTTCGCCGTTGATTCCCTTTGTTTCCAAAGTCTGCACATCAACCGTCTTGCCGTCCTCTTCTTTATGTGACTGCTGAATGCGGGTGGGATTCACGGCCCCGGTCTGGTCCTGAAGATTGGTGCTGGAATCCCAGGACTGGTCGGAACCGCTCTGCGCCCATGCGCCTAGAGCCAAAACAAGGGTGAGAACTGCACCTGCGAAAAACCCGTTGCGGACGGCTCTCATAGCATTTTCCGCCTTGTACTACCCAAAATGTGCCACAGAATGGGCGGGCGCACAATGTCACCTCCAGCAGGTGGCCAGAAAGGGGCTAGAATGTGCAAGATTATGTCCATCCAGTCACCTGAGGACCTGCTTGGGCTGAAAGCCATCGGCAAAATCGTCGCCCTGACCCTGCAAGCCATGGCCCGGGCCATACAACCGGGAGTCACGACCGGGGAGTTGGATCAGGTGGCTGCCCGTGAACTGGCGCGTCATGGGGCCGAGTCATCTCCTGCCCTGGTGTACGGTTTTCCCGGCGCCAGCTGCATCAGCTTGAACTCGCAAGTAGTACACGGAGTACCCAGTCCCCACGTGCGGGTGGGCCCCGGCGACCTCGTCAAGCTCGACTTGACCGCGCAAAAGGACGGTTATGTTGCCGATGCGGCTCTTACGGTTGCCGTTCCTCCCGCCAGCCCGACGGCGCGCCGGCTGGCGGCTTGCTCGCAGAGCGCTTTTGAGTGTGCCCGGTCCGTGGCTCGGGCTGGCAACAAGATATCCGCTATCGGTCGCGCGGTGGAAAGGGAAGCGACCGATACCGGATTCGATGTCCTACGCCAATGGTGCGGGCATGGCGTGGGCCGCACCATTCACGAGCCTCCGGAAGTCCCCAATTTTGAGGATCGCCGTAATCCCGCCTTGCTTACCGAGGGACTCGTTATCACCATCGAGCCGATTCTTACCGCCGGAATCGATAAGTCATTCATCTCCCCTGACGGATGGACCGTGGTGACGGCGGATGGGGCCATCTCCGCACACTATGAACACACCATCGTAATCACGCAATCCGAACCTATCCTGATTACCGCGTTGCAATAGCCGCCTGTTCAGAACGCGCCACCTCCCGCAAGGGAAGACCCTCGATGAGCCTGGAAAAGCAAAAGGGAGTGAGTAGCTCTCAACTCACTCCCTTACAACCGGCAAGGGGGTAAAGCAAAGCAGGTTGTTCGTATTCCGATGCCGAAGCCGGGTGCTCGGGATAGCCCGTACAGTTCAAAATCAGGAATTCCTTACGTCCGCGCCCAGGCGGCAGTATCAACTTCGTCCTTCTCCTCGGACAAACGCCTGCCTGCCGGTCTTCATCTCACCGTTTGCGTTAGTTTCTGGTCGGAGTGACTCTGGATCGTTGCGGGGTGTGATGGGGGTGATTGGCATATCTGGCCTGAACTCTGAAAAAATGCCTGCTGCACGCAAGCCGATGCTGGTTTGCCGCTGTGCATCATCGGCGGCGAGCCGCGCGTTCCGGACCTGCTTGGGAATATTGCTGCTGATGTCGGCTTGGCAATTCACCGCCTGGGCGCAGAATCCGCAGGGCCCGGGAGAGCCTCCCAAGACTTCCCGTTTCACGGAAGAAGTGCTGCCTTCCTACGAGGGACAAAACGTCACCTCGGTTGAATTGGCTGGCAGGCCGGGTCTTAATCCAGCGCCTTTTGAGTCTCTGCTGGCCCAGCGTCCCGGGCAGCCCTTTTCCCGCGCCAAGGTGGACCAAAGTATTGCCGCGCTCAAGCGCACTGGCAAGTTTGAGAATGTCCAGCTGCAGGTGCGGCCGGAGCCGGGCGGAGTGCGTGTTCTGTTGGTCCTCCAGCCCGCCACCTACTTCGGGATTTATGAATTTCCCGGAGCCCTCGGCCATTTTGCCTTTGCCCGGCTGCTGCAGGTCACAAATTATCCTCCCCGCGGCGTTTATACCCCAGTGGATGTGCAAAATGCACAAAACAACCTGCAGCGCTACTTCCGCCGCAGCGGTTACTTCCTGGCCACTGTGGAAACCAGCTTGGAGCCCCATCCCCAATTCGGCATCAGCGATGTCATTTTTCATGTGAACCTTGGCCGGCGAGCCAAGTTTGGCAACGTGATCATAACCGGCACGACTCCTCAGGAATCCAACTTCTTGCGCGGCAAGGTGCACTCCATCCTTGCCCGGCTGCGTGGATCCGCTATCCGGCCCGGCAAAACCTACAAACTGAAAACCCTGCAAAACGCCTCCCGCTACATCGAAAGCGCCCTGAACGGGCAAGGCCATTTGGCCGCGAAGGTGCGGCTGATCGGAGCCAACTACAATCCCCGGAGCAATCGGGCTGACGTGAGTTTTCAGGTGCAGACCGGGCCGATTGTCCATGTCAAGGTTCTGGGCGCGCACATCTGGAGCTGGGACAAAACCAAGCTGCTCCCCGTCTATGCCCAGATAGGAGTAGATCCGGAACTGATCCAGGAAGGCCGGCAGAATCTCATTTCCTACATGCAATCCAAGGGATATTTCGACGTTCAGGTCGCGAGCAGCGTGCAGCAGCAGAGCAACGGGGAAACGATCCTCTATCAGATCACTAAGGGACCACGGCACAAGGTCGGGGAGGTGACGATCGCCGGCAATCGGCACATGCCCAACGCCAAGCTCATGCCGCACGTGGCCGTGAAAAAGGCGGGACGGTTATGGTTCGAGCATGGCACTTTCAGCCAGAAGCTGGTCCACACCAGCGCGACGAACCTGGAGAACATCTACAAGGCGGCAGGCTACAGCTCGGTCAAGGTCACTCCTCAAGTCTCTACGCACAGCAACGGCAACGTGCTGGTCACGTTTCAGGTCGATGAAGGACCTCAGGATATTGTGGAGTCCTTGCGGGTGCAGGGCAACGATACTGTGTCCGTGGCGCAATTGGCTCCTCATGGCCTGTTGCTGGCGCCGGGACAGCCCTATTCGCAGAGGAACGTGAATCAGGACCGCAACCGTATTATGGCGAGCTACCTGGAGTTAGGATTCCTTACCAGCTCCTTCCGCGAAACGGTGCGGCATCTTCCCAACAAGCCCCATCAGCTCATAGTCACCTATCAGATCTATGAAGGGCCGCAAGTGCGCACTTCCAAAATTGTGACCTTAGGCCGTCGTCATAGCGACCAGGAACTCATTGCGCTTGCTACCAAGCCACTGCAGCCCGGCAAACCGCTTCGCGAGAACGATATGCTCAGCTCGGAAAGCGAGCTTTACACGTCGGGCGTTTACGACTGGGCCGAGATCGATCCGCGACGGCGTATCACCACCCAGCACCAGGAGGATGTCCTCATCAAGGTGCACGAGGCGCAGCGCAACGTTATTACCTACGGATTTGGTTTCGAGGTCATCAATCGCGGGGGCAGCGTGCCTAGTGGGACAGTTGCCCTCCCGGGGCTGCCTCCCGTGGGCCTGCCTTCAAAATTTAAGACCAGCCAAAAGACATTTCGGGGACCGCGGGGCTCATTCCAGTACACGCGCAACGATCTCCGCGGCAAAGGTGAGTCATTCAACATTTCCGGTCTCGCCGGCCGTCTGGACCAGCAAGGATCCATCAGCTACATCGACCCCAATTTCCGCTGGAGTAAGTGGCAGGCCACGCTGTCACTGGGCGGTGAGCATAACAGTGAGAATCCCATCTTCACTTCGCGCCAGGCGCAAACGGGCCTTCAGTTCCAACGGCCCATGAATCCGGACAAAACCGACAATCTCTTTCTACGCTACAACTTCAGCGAGACCGGACTGACCCGCTTGCTCATCCCCGGCCTGGTGCCGCCTTCGGACCGGCACGTGCGCCTTTCCACCCTATCCGCCAGCTTTGTCCGCGACACACGTGACAATGTTTTGGACGCCCACAAAGGTATTTACGAGACTTATGAACTGAGCCTCAACCCCGGCTTCCTGGGATCCAACTTCAGCTTTGCCCGGCTGATGATGCAGACTGCCTATTACAAGAATATTTTCGCCGGTATCATCTGGGCGAACAGCCTGCGTATTGGCCTGGAACAGCCTTTTGGTAATAGCCATGTACCGCTAAGTGAGCGCTTCTTCTCCGGTGGCGGCAGCACCCTGCGGGGTTTTCCCCTGAACGGCGCTGGACCGCAGCAGTCCATTCCCGCCTGCGGTACTCCGGGAGTCTCCTCCACCTGTGCGTTTATCACGGTTCCGACGGGCGGTGATCAGCTCTTCATCGTCAACTCAGAATTTCGTATTCCTATCAATTATGACCTTCCGCTGGTGCACAAGAATCTGGGAATCGTGCCCTTCTACGATGGCGGCAATGTGTACCAGCGCATTGGCTTTCACAACTTTGGCGCCGATTACACCAACAGCGTAGGTCTGGGGCTGCGCTATACGACTCCGGTCGGGCCCATTCGCATTGACCTCGGCCACAACCTTAGCCCCCTGCCCGGAATCAAAGCTACACAATTCTTCGTAACCATAGGACAAGCATTTTGAGCGCCGCTCCTCTACCTCCGCTTCCCCCGGACCGCCAACAGAGGCCACCCGAGCACCAGCCTCCCCCGCCCCCCCGTCATCACCGCTGGCGGCGAGTGTTGCGCTGGGTTGGTATTGGTGTGCTGGTACTTATTATTCTCGTTGTTGTAGGCGTCGTTGTGGTTCTGAAGAGCGGCAGGGTTCACCGCTACATCTTGAACGTGGCGCAGGAGAAGGTGACCGCCTCGCTGGGCACTCAGGTGAAAGTGGGGAACTTTGCTCTCCACTTTAGCGGCGTCAGCCCCACCTTGGATCTCTATAACATCACCGTGGACGGAGCGCCTCCCTACGTTACGCCGCCTCTGCTACAGGTGGACCACATTGGAGTGGGAATTCAGGTGACCTCGCTGCTGCACCGGCAGTGGTATTTCAATTCCTTGGTCATGGATCACCCTGTGGCCCGAGTTTTCGTGGACCCACATGGTGGTGACAATCTGCCGAAAACCAAGAGCAGCGGACAGAGCCATACCAGCGTCTTTGACCTTGGTGTTCGCCACGCGCGGCTTGATCGCGGCGAGGTTTATTACAACAACCGCAAAAGTGTACTTAGCGCCGACTTACATAATTTGCTGTTTCAATCGACCTTTCGCAACTCCGACCGCAGCTATGCCGGCACTTTGACCTACAGCAATGGCCACCTGCAGATGGGCACCTTCAACCCCATAGCGCACGATCTGCAGGCCACATTTGTTGCCACGCCGAATCGTTTTGTTTTGCAGCGCGCGACACTCACCAGCGGTCCCTCTCGTTTTGCTCTGAATGCAACCCTCACCGATTACTCCCATCCATCCGTCCACGCCACTTACGACGCGCTGCTGGACACCGGCGAGTTCCGCCAGATTATGAAAAACCCGTCTCTGCCGGTGGGCGATATTCGTCTCGCGGGTACTCTGGATTATCAGAGCCAGCCCAATCAACCGGCGCTGAACACGGCGGCTCTAGCCGGGACCCTGAACAGCATCGTGCTGCGAATGCAAAGCCCGAGTTTTCGCGGCGATCTGCGCGACCTTCATGCCAACTACCGGCTAGCGAACGGGAATCTGTACGTTACTAATCTGAATGGCATGATTTTAGGCGGCCAATTGAGCGGGAATGCCGCCATGACCAATATCACCGGCGCGACGCGATCACGGGTGCATGCCGCGTTGCGCGGAGTTTCCCTGGGGGCGCTTAGCGCGTTAAGCAAGTCTTCCGCGGTGAAAAGCTTAAAACTGGCAGGTACTGCTGACGCCAATTTGAATGCCGCCTGGGGCAAGACTTTGAGCAACATGGTGGCCGATGTTGCCGCCGGCATCCGCGGCAGCTTTCAGCCGGCCAGCGCTAATCGCCCCGTGCCCCTGAATGGCCAGATCGGAGGCCGCTATCTGGCACGTAGTAAGACGCTGGCATTATCGCCTAGTTACATAAGAACGCCCGCAACCTCAATCTCACTCAATGGGACCTTGAGCACCACCTCGGCACTTAACGTACGCTTTTTATCCAACGACCTGCACGAGCTGGAAACCTTTCTTCCCGCGAGCGCGAGCCAGGGCCTGAGCCTCTACGGGCAAGGAGCCTTTGTGGGCACGGTTCGCGGGACGACGGCAGCGCCGCAACTCCGCGGACTGCTGACCGCTGGCAATTTGCGCGTCAATGGCGGAGCCTGGAAATCGTTGCGCGCCGATGTGAGCGCGGGCCCCTCGCGGGCAAGCCTGCAAAATGGCGTGCTGCAGTCAACCAGCGCCGGCCGCATCAAATTTGATCTCGGCGTCGCGCTGCGCCACTGGAAGTTCAGCTCCGCAAGTCCCTTGCAGGTGGCTCTGCAGGGATCGCGGCTCAATTTGGAGAATCTGCTGCGGACCGCCGGAAAGCAATTGCCTGCCTCCGGTACACTCTCGTTTAACGTTGCAGTTCGCGGTTCGGAGCTGAACCCCACGGGCCAGGGAAACATAAAGCTGACCAAAGCACAGGTCGAAGGCCAGCCCCTGCAGTCGGCGGTGCTGCAATTCCAAGCCAACGGCAGCCAAGTGCGGGGAAATCTCGGGCTGCAGTTGCGGCGCGCGGGAAACGCGCAAGCGGTATTCACCGTAGACCCTCGCCGCCAAACCTACAGCGCACAGTTGCACGCTATCGGGATTCAGTTGGGCCAATTGGCGGAGGTCAAGGCGCGCAACCTGCCAGTCTCGGGTGTATTGAATCTGACAGCCGCCGGCCAGGGAACATTTCATAACCCGCAATTGGCCGCGACCGTGCAAGTGCCCCAGTTGACCGTCCGGGATCAGACCATCAACTCGCTCCAGTTGCAGGCCAACGTGGCCAATCACGTAGCCACGGCGGCCCTCAATTCCCGGGTGATTGGCACCACGATCAATGCTCATCTGCGAACAAATTTGACGGGCGCCTATTACACGACGGCCGCGATTGATACCAGCACAATTGCGCTGCAACCCATTCTGGCCATCTATGCGCCTGCCCAAGCAACCGACGTTTCCGGGCAGACGCAACTGCACGCCACCCTGCAAGGTCCCATAAAAAACCGCTCCACCGCACTCAATGTCCACGCCACCATTCCGGTGCTCCAGGTCAACTACAAGAACACGATTCATCTTGGCGCTGCCAATCCCATCCACATTGACTTGGTTAACGGGGTTTTGGCCTTGCAGCGCGCCACCATCCGCGGCACCGACACCGACCTACAGATGCAGGCCAACGTTCCTCTGAACAGTTCGGCGCCCGCCTCCATGCTCCTGCTGGGGAACATCAACTTGCAGATTGCCCAGCTGTTTTCTCCCGATATCACCAGTTCGGGGGAAGTGCGCCTGAACATCAACTCCTATGGCGCTCGCTCCAACCCCAACATTCAGGGACAAGTGCAGATAGTGAACGCGAGCCTGGCCTCCAGCAGCGCACCCATCGGCCTGCAGAACGGAAACGGTGTGCTTACGTTGACCCGCGACCGCTTGGATATCACCCGTTTTCAGGGCACGGTCGGTGGTGGCACGGTTACCGCTTCCGGCGGCTTACTCTATCGGCCCACCTTGCGCTTCGATTTGGCCATGGCCGCCAAGGGCATGCGACTGCTTTACCCCCAGGGAATCCGCGAAGGCCTGGATTTGAATTTAACGCTGACTGGTACGCGAGATGCGGCCCTTCTGGGCGGCAATGTGCGCGTGGATCAATTGTCCTTCACTCCCGACTTCGACCTGACCACATTTCTCGGCCAGTTCACCGGAGGCGAGGCTGCGCCTCCGCCCACGGGAAGCTTTACCCAGAATCTGCGGCTGAATGTCGCGGTACAGTCCACATCGGGGGTCAATCTGGTAAGCCGTACGCTAAGTCTGCAGGCCGCCGCCAATTTAAGACTGCAAGGCACGGCAGCCGATCCTGTGATCGTGGGGCGCGTTAACCTGAATGGCGGCGACGTCATCTTCATGAGCAATCGCTACATTCTGGAGGGCGGCACCATTCAGTTCGCCAACCCCATGCGCACCGAGCCGGTTCTGAACGTTTCCACCAGTACCACTATTCAGCAATATCAGATCTATCTTCGTTTTGAGGGACCGGTTGACCGGCTGCACACCAATTACTCCTCGGTACCGGCGCTGCCGCCTGCCGATATCATTCATTTACTAGCGTTTGGCAATACTGCCGAAGCCGCTGCCGCCAATCCGACTCCGGGGTCGCTCGGTGCAGAGTCCGTTGTAGCTTCGCAAGTTACCGGCCAGGTGACCAGCCGGGTAGCGAAGGTTGCCGGCATCTCACAATTGTCCATTGATCCCGAATTGGGAGGCGTGGCCAATGGCGGCCAGCAGAACGGAGGCGCTCGCATCACGATTCAGCAAAGAGTTACGGGGAATCTGTTCGTAACTTTCTCTACTGACGTGACCACGACCCAGGACCAGGTCATTCAGCTGCAGTACAAAATTTCTCCCAGAGTGTCATTCAGCGCGACCCGCGACCAGAACGGTGGTTTTGGCTTTGACACCCGTATCCGTAAGACTTGGTGAGACTAGTACCCCCGATACTTTATTGCCACCTCGGCCTTGAGAACAGAATCTAAGGCTCCATGAACAAGCGTCGTTTCTGCGTGGCGGTGGTGTGCTCATTGGTGCTGGGGCAAGTTGTGCTTGCCCAGCAATCACTTCCAGACGCCCCCCAGCCGCCGCAGGCTCAGCCCCCTGCTCAAGCCTCGCCTGGCCAGGCTAAAAAGGAGCACGTTCCCAGTCAAAACCACATTTTCTGGGTTATTCCTAATTACCGCGAGGATGAGAGTGGGGCTGCGTTTAAGCCGCTCACGCCACGCCAGAAGTTCAAGATGGCGTTCGACGACTCCTTTGATCCTTCGGCTTTCCTGGTGGCCGGCATATTCGCGGGTAATTCCATGCTGCAGAGGCAATATTCTCAGTTCGAGGACGGTGCTGCAGGTTTCGCCGAGTATTACGGCGGAGCGTTTGCCGATCAGGCTATTGGCAACACCATGAGCGAGGCGCTCTTTCCTGTTATTCTGCATCAGGATCCCCGTTATTTCACCAAGGGCAAAGGTGGGTTCTGGAAGCGTACCGGATACGCCATCAGCCGCGAAGTGGTCACGATGGGTGATGATGGCCGTCAACATTTCAATACTTCTGAAATAGTTGGCAACGCGGCGGCTGCCGGCATTTCCAACCTCTACTATCCAGCCGCCGACCGCTCCTTGAGCAACACCGCTAATAAATGGGGACAGCAACTTGCTCTGGATACGGTGTTTAACGTAATGAAGGAGTACTGGCCTGACGTGCGTACAAAGCTCTTTGGAAAGTGAGTGCGACAGCTACATGGCCGGTCAGCGCCAGTCAGGAACCAGGAATCCTCGAAACCTGCCAAGCGCATCTGTATCATTTTGACTATGAAAGAACGTAAGCTCGCGCCACGCATGCTGGCGCTGTTTCTGACTCTCTTAATTGCCGAGCCGGCGTGGCTTTTTGCCGCTATTCACACTCCGGAACTGCCCAATCCCGGTCAGGTCTCTCTTAGCCGCCAACAGCAGGAGCAGCTTGGACTGAAGGCCATGGGAGAGGTGTACCAGCAAATGCCGGTACTGCCCGATTCCAGCCCTGTGACCCAATACGTACAGCAGCTCGGCAAGAAGCTGGAACGGGTCATTCCGCAGCAGTACACCTGGCCTTACCAGTTCCACGTAATCGAGCAGAAGGAAATCAATGCTTTTGCCTTGCCGGGAGGCCCGATCTTCATCAATGTGGGCACCATTACGGCGGCTGACAACGAAGCCGAATTGGCCGGCGTCATGGCCCACGAAATGTCCCACGTTTATATGCAGCACTCCGCGAAACAGATGAAGCAGAACCTCGGCCCCAGCATTCTCGCGGGACTGGGGCAGATCGCGGGGCAGGTATTCGGAGGCATCGGGGGCGCTATCGCCAGCATGGGTGGGCAAATCGCGGGCGGTATGTGGAGCATGAAATATTCCCGCGGCGATGAGGCCCAGGCGGACGCCGTCGGCGCCATCATCATGTGGAAGGCGGGCTACAACCCCAAAGCGATGGCCGAATTCTTCCAGAAGTTGGAAAAGGAAGGCGGAGCAGGCGGGCCGCAGTTTCTCAGCGATCACCCCAATCCCGGCAATCGCGTTCAGGCAGTTGATGAGGAGATCAAAGACTGGCCATCGAAGCCTTATCAGGACAACAGCCAGGCTTTCCTAGTCGCCAAGCAGGAGGCCATCAAGGTCAAAGCCTACACGGCGCAGCAAATTGAACAGGGAGCCAAGAGCGGGCAGTGGGCGCGCCAGAACCGCCAAACTGGCGCTATCCCAAAGAATGTGCCGGTTTCTTCCACCTCGCCGGGAGGACAGGACGCGTCGCCCAACGTCGCTACGCTGGCCAACGTCACTTATGACCAGGTGAAGCCCAGCGGCGGCTTCACCCAGTATCAGCAGAACGGCGTGAGTATCTCCTACCCCAGCAATTGGCAGGCATCACCAAGCCAGAACGGCGTCACGATTGCGCCGCAAGCTGGGGTCTCTCAGGGAGCGGTAGCCTATGGCCTGGTGATGGGCGCAGCCGCAATGCCCAGTGGCGCTTCCTTAGATCAAGCTACGCAGGCCCTCATTCAGAACATGGAGCAATCGAATGCGGGGCTGCAAGCTTCCGGGTCAACAAAAAGCACCCAGGTCAATGGTATGCAAGCTCGCTCGCAGATGCTGACGGGTAATTCTCCCATCCAACAGAATGGGCAGCCCCTGCCCGAGCAGGATTGGCTGGTTACAATTGCCGGTCCCAACAATCAGCTGGTCTACACGGTTTTTGTGTCTCCGCAACGCGACTTCAATCGCCTGAAGTCCACCTACCGGCGTATGCTGCAGAGCCTGCAGCTGCAGTAGTTCTTCGCACTCATCCTTGGCGAATTCTGCGCCCGTTTATACCCCGGCCTGTCAGGGGAGGCAACACGCGTGAGGTCCCCGGAATCACAGCACGCGGAATTCTTATGGCTGGAGGACGGAAATCCATGAAAGCCCCGTTTTTGCTCGGTCGCTTAGTATTCGGTGGTTATTTTCTGTACAGCGGCATTCATCACTTTCTCGATCGCGAGATGCTTGCGCAGTACGCGGCTTCCAAGAAGATTCCAATGCCGGACGTAGCCGTTGCTGCCACCGGAGCTGCGCTGATTGCAGGCGGGGCCAGCATCCTTTTAGGCATTAAGCCCAAGCTGGGTGCCCTGGCAGTGATGGGTTTTTTGGGGGGAGTTTCGCCGCTTATGCACAATTTCTGGAGCGACGCCGACCCCAACCAGCGCCAGGCCAACATGGTCAACTTCACCAAAAATATGGCCCTGCTGGGCGGCGCTCTCGCGCTTATGGGGGTGGAAGAGCCCTGGCCGGCTAGTGTTCCCGTTGGCCAACCGACGGCCCTGGAACGGGCCCGCAAGTTGGCGCGTCGCAAGATTGCTGCCTAGGCGAAAGTAAACCGGCCGTACTCCAGAAATCAGTCACATCTGGCAAGAGAGCGTAGAGCAGGCAGACGGCAGCTTTGGCAGCGCCGTCCGCCGGCTGTACCTTTACTTAACCTGCACGGTGGCGTGCAGGATTTCGGGCCCGCTGGGTTGAGTAGCGGTGGGATTGTCTTCGGCCGTCACGACTACGTCAAATGTCTTGTAAGGCGTAGTGGCGGAAAAGCTGCCCTGCAGATTATTGTTGATCTTTAGCAAACCTGCGTTTTGCGGCTGCTGATCTCGCGGTTCGATCCATACGACATAGTCATTTTTGGAAGGGCTCAACTGCGTAGGCGCGGCCAGATTCTTGGTCGAAACCGTGAACTTGGTGTTACCGTTGCGATCGTGGTTATAGCTGACCTTGCCACTGGCTGCGGGAACCATCGAGCTTGCTACCATGGGAACGTCATCGGCCCACGCGGCCAGGCCAATGAGCAGTACTGCCACTGAGACTATCAGACTTGCGCGGCGCATCCTCGTACCTCCTGAATACGGAATGAACATTAGGTAAATAGATGCGAAGCGAGGCTGGCAGGGATGGCACTTACACCTTGTCCTATTAGATTTCAGAGCTGAAACTATGCTGCTCCACGAATCGGACGGGGTTGCGGCAGCACAAAATGACTGTCAGCGAATTCCTCGTAGGGAGTGGAGTGTTCGGTCTGGTCGGTTTCCGGGCTCGAATTCGCATAGGTCCAAAAAACCACATCATCTTGCACTCGTACGATTCTTTTACGGTTGCCCAGCCTATCCTTCACCAGCAGGCCTGGTTGCATGCCTCCATGGCATTGAGAACTATCGCTGCTATTCATCCCGTGCTCCCTTGCGTTGCTCCAGCGTGCGCCGGATTCGCCTGTCTTGCCCGGTTGGAGCCCCGTCAATCCTTCCCACGTTGCCATGTAGCCTCCGCCCATATTGAACAGGTTGTCCCAGCCAGGGTCTTTACTTCCACCAGCTCTACGGCCCCGGTGACGGCGCCGGGAGTGGCCCTGCCCCATCCGAAGGAACGAATCGGCACAGCGCGGTTGATGGGGCTGAGAATGGCAGCCGTATCCTGGCCACGCGTCCAGGCGTGCGCGATCTGCGTTGTCTCCAGGTGAGCCGCGATGCCGTAATCGCGGAAACGCTTAAGCGTCCACTGGCTGGCCGCCTGCATTTGAGGAGAGCCGGTCAGGCGAGGTCCGATTTCGGTAGTCAGATATTCAAGGTTCTTCATCAGCTCGGAGTGAGCTTTCACCTCCGCCGCGATCTGCTGATCCGCGGTCTCCATGGCTCTGCGATATTCCTGCTTCTCCTGCTCGGTGCGCGTGACGGGGGCAGAGGAAGGAACTGCCGGTTGTTGCTCGCGGCGACCAGCCGCGATATAGAGAGGGGAAAAAAGCCAGATCAACAGGGCGACGGCCGCCGGGCGGCGGAAATAATCAGTTTTCATTTCTGCTTAGCTTCTTGTAGGTCGGTTTAGGCAAGCCGAATATTGTATCAAGGGCGGTGGAGACCGCCGCCGAAGTGGCGCTCATTATTGCGACCAGCGATCGCGCTCAGCAGCGCCGGTTACAATCCTGAGATCATGAGCCGCCTGCCGCGTACGCGCCCTTGCCCGCCGCATTTCGTACTAAAGTGAGAAACGACTGCGCAGTCTGGCTGAGCGGGCGATGACGGGAATGGAACGCATCGACACTGCGCTGCTCGGGTTCGACATCCACAATCTCCACCGCCATCAGCGTGCCGCGGCGCAATTCGCGGGCCACCGCCAGGTGTGGCAGAAAGGCCAGCCCCAGGCCCCGCTCCACCATTTTTTTCGCGGTTTCGATGGCCTCCACCTCCAGCACCACATTAGGCACCAGACCGCTGCGGCGAAACAGGCCGTGACTGAGCATCCAGTCGCTGGAGTTGCGGTCATAGAAGATCAGGGGCCAGGTGGCTACCTCTTCCAGCCGCGCGCGGCGCGGCAGTTTCGGGCGCTGCACCGTTCGCCGGATCAGCAGCAATGGATCTTCGCGCAAGCTCAGAGTTTCCAGTTCCGGATGATGCAGGGAACGGGCGATGCCGATTTCCGCTTCTCCGCTCAGCACCAGTTCCAGTACTTCTTTGGAGTGGCCGGAGCGCACCGTGACCATGATCTTAGGGTGCGCCTCCTGGAAACGTTTGATCACGTCTGGCAGGAAGTACTGACAAATCGAAAGCCCGGCCGCAACCTGCAGGGCGCCGCCGGTCAAGGGACGCAACTCGTGCACCGCCTGGCGGGCCAAAGCGGCGGCGCGGAGCAATTGTTCCGCGTGCGGACGCAGGGCCCGTCCCGCCGGCGAGAGCACCAGTTCCGGTCCGCCGCGCTCGAACAGCGGCACTCCCAGAGATTGTTCCAGAGCCTTAATGCGGGCGCTGACCGCCGGCTGGGTCACGCGCAGCGCCTCGGCAGCCCGGTGAAAGCCGCCGAACGTCGCCACCGCCAGAAATGTCTCCACCTGGTCCAGTTCCATGGCGTTGCCCCAGTAGGTAGTGGGAGCAGTTATTATATGCGCCGATAAATGTTCTTTATCAAGCGATAAAAAGAATGAGTTTGACGGCCGGTTCGGCCTGCGACAGGATAAGCGGCATCAGTGGGGTTTTCGGCTCTAAACCGGATTGCCAACCACTCCGGCCGCCGATAACAAAGGGAGATCGAACATGGAAGGTCCCTGCATCCGTCGTTTTCCTCGCATTTTGCTGACTAAGCCAGTCGAGCTGCGCTCCGGCGATAGCGTGATTTTCCTGGAGAGCGCTCAGGGTAATTTGAGCGCTGGCGGTTTGTTTGTTACCACGCAGGGAGCTACACCAGCAGGTGAAGTGCGCCTGCGCATCGTCGCCAGCCGGCCCTTTGAGACGCAAGGTATCGTCCGCCACTTCATGACGGAGGGAAGCCAGGGCGTGGGCATCGAATTCAGCCAGCTTCCGGAACAGGCTCGCCAGGATTTGGAGCTGCTCATCTCGGAATTGACTCGCGACGGCGCCCCCGCGGCCTGACAGCGCTTGCCCTCGGGAACGCGTAGCCGGCTTTTCTGCTCACGGAGAACGGGTGCAATCCCATGCGGATATTTCTGCTATT
>DATGIY010000405.1:0-3957 GCA_035295475.1 Terriglobales bacterium | reverse complement strand
AAACTGTTCCGGTCCCAGCCGGCGGTCAGCGCGCAGATCAAGCAGCTGGAACAGGAATACGGAGAGAAGCTTCTTGACCGCGTTGGCAAGACCGTCCGCCTGACGCCCGCCGGGGAAGTGCTGCTGGAGTATGCGCGAAACCTGCTGAACCTGCGCGATGAGTCGCTGCGCGCCGTCGCCGACCAGGGTTCCGCGCCGCGCGGCATTCTCATGATCGGCGCCAACGAGGCCACCTGCCTCTACGTCCTGCCGGAATATTTCGCCGAGTACAATCGTCTCTACCCAGGCGTGCAGATCAGCATTTACCGCAATTTCACTTATAAGATCGTGGAGAAGCTGGAGAACGGCGCCATTGACGTTGGCATTGTCTCTTTGCCGGTGAAATCTCCCAGCCTGAAGGTGCAGCCCATTTTTCGCGACCAGCTCATGGTCATGGTGGGACGCGAACATCCGCTCAGTCGCCGAGACGTCCTTGCCGTCCGCGATATTGCCAAAGAGCCGCTCCTTTTCCCGAAAACCGGCCATACCCGCCGTATGCTGGACAAGATTTTTCGTCCTTTTAGCGCTGATCTGCAGGTGCGGATGGAACTGCCCAGCATTGGAATGATTAAAAGCTTTGTAGCCGCTGGACTGGGAATTTCGTTGATTAGCGCCAGCTTCGCCCGCGATGAGGTCCGCGCTGGACTAGTGAAGCTGATTCCGCTGGAGGATGCCGAACTGTGGCGCGAATTGGGCTTGGCTTATCGCCGCGATCGTACCCTGCCGCGCGCTACTACCGCTTTTATTACGACAGTCCGCCAGTTGGCCGCCGGCAGCAAGCAGCACGCCGGTGCATGAGTTTACGACCCGACTTCAACGGGCAGCCAACCTCAGCTCAGCTCTAAAATCTAAATTATTGTAAACACGGTACTTGGTTCGTGGCCAGGAGAATTGTAAAGAAAATTACCGAATTCCGAACAAAACTGCGAGGGGAAAAACACTTACAGGTCCGGGCTGATACTCTTGGCCCCGCATTTGGATATCTGGCCGGGCGCTGCCGCAACTGTCGCTCCCACAGGCTTGGGCTGTCTCTGCTCGCGCTGTGGGCCGAAGGTAGCGCCCGATATCACGTGCGGAGGTATTAGTTCCTCACTATTAATCGCACGTAGCTACTGCATGAGCAAGGCACCGAGGTACCCTGCCTGACATCCGGGCGTAATGCTCCACAAGCGAGCCGCCCCTGACTCCGCGGATTGTATACATTATCGGATGCGCTCAGCGCAATCCCTTCTCCACGCCAGTTGTCCTTCTCCGGCGACGATGCGTTGCTGATCTGCGCTAATGTCTAGAATAGGTAGCGCAGCATCTCATGCGTATCCTGGTAGATATCCTCGCCGAATTTTGCGCGCTCTCTGAGCCCACAAACTGCGCTCCTTTCTCACCATGGAGCGAGGCGTTGCTGATCACGGCCGCCGGAGGACTACTGGGAATGCTGTTGTCCTATATCGCTGCCTATGGCATTGACTCGCTCACGCTTTATAGCGCGATGGCCAAGTATGCCAGCGCCGGCGACATCCATTTGCTGGTCTCGGTCAAAATCCGGCTGATTGCTACCGTCATTCTGGGCGCGGTGGGAATTGTCAGCGGGCTGATTCCCGCCATCCGCGCCGCCAATCTTGACCCCATCGAACCGCCGCGCTACGAATAACTGGAACTCGCCATCAGGCCCGCGCGCCAGCCTCTGCCATGGCCCCAGCGAACTTTCCTAACACCGGCAAACCATTTATGCTGATCAGATAGGCTTGGGAGCCGTGGCCAGCAAGCCAGCGCAACTTGGCAAGGACGCAACCATGAAACGCAACCTCATGCTTCTCCTGATTGTGGCAGTCAGCAGCTTCCCGCTTCTGGCGCAGGCCCGCGGGGGACAAACTGCCGCGGCCCCTGTCCCCTACGCCACCGCCAACCAGGTGAATGCATTGATGTCGCAATTGGAATCCACCGCCACTTCCACCGCCGCTGATCTCGGCCGCTTGCGCGTCAATAAGTGGAAAGGACCATCCGATGCCAAGCAGCAGGCGGACGCGAACCGGCAATCGATTCTGCGCAATCTGGAGACGGCGCTGCCGGGCATGATCAGCGCGGTGCGTGGCAATCCCGACGACGTGGCCGCCAGCTTTAAGCTCTACCGCAATCTGGACGCGCTTTATGACGTCTTGAGTTCGGTGGCCGAATCTGCGGGTGCCTTCGGTCCGCGCGACGATTATCAGGCGCTGGCCAATGACGTGAATTCCCTGGAGCACATCCGCCGCGACTTGGCCGACAGCGTGGAAAATCTGGCTGGCAGCAAGGAGACCGAACTTGCCCGCCTGCGCAACGAGGTACATGCCGCGCAAGCCGCCGCCCAAGCCGCGCCTCCCAAGAAAGTCGTCATTGATGACACCGAGCCGGTCAAAAAACCGGTGCACAAGAAGCGGGTGGTGAAACATCCGGTCAAGAAACCCGCCAACGGGTCGGCGACACAGCAGAATCCCACTCCCCAATCCCCCAAAAACAGCAATCCCCAGTAGCAGCGCTCCCCGGTAACCTGCTTTGGGTTACGTTGCCGGTAACTGCCGGCTCCTAAGTCTAAGTAACCACACCCTTTTTTGCGGGAACTCCCAGCCCGGCCGCGGGGTCTATGTTTATGAGGATGCAATAGCAGCCTGTGCCTAGGAGTTGCGGGCCGGAGATCCTATAATGAGGGTTGTCGCCGTGAAAGCTTTGGCGGGAGCTACAACCTTGGGAGATCTCGCTAGCGTCATCGGGATTCGAGCGGAAGAATCCGCCTTTGTGGCGGAGCTCAAAGCCGGATCCGAAGAAGCCTATGCCTGGCTGATCGGGCAATACCATCAGCCCATTTACAGCCTCGTCTACCGCATCGTGAACGAACCAACCGACGCCGCCGACACGGTGCAGGAAGTTTTTCTGAAAGTGTTTCGCGGCATGAAGAATTTCAATGGCCAGTCCAGCCTGAAGACCTGGATCTACCGCATTGCCGTGCACGAAGCCTCCAACCACCGCCGCTGGTGGTTCCGCCACAAGGGACGCGAGACCTCGGTGGAGTTACCGGAACGGAACGAGCCGGCCCCCCACGAACTGCGGCAGGAGCTGGTGGACACGCGGGAGTCGCCGTTCGACAACCTGATGCACGAGGAAGTCCGCGCCAAGGTGGAACAAGAGCTGCGTCATGTTCCGGAACCGTACCGCACGACGCTCATCCTGCGCGATTTGGAGGAGATGTCGTACGAGGAAATCGCGGAAATCACCCAAACCAATCTGGGGACGGTGAAATCGCGACTTACGCGCGGGCGCGAAGCGCTGAAGCAAAGGCTGGCGGAATACATCCGGCAGGTCGGTCCGCACCTGGGACTGCAATTGCCAGAGTCGCGCAAACAGCCGCGCGGCACGGGAACGTTAGGCGCCGCCGGCCGGCTTGAGGTGACATCATGAACTGCACCCAGGCAAAAGAACTGTTTTCCCCTTACCTGGACGGGGCGGTCAGCGGCAAACAGATGCGCGCGGTCAGCGATCACCTGGCCAGCTGCGGCTCGTGCAGCCGGGAATATGCGTTGTTGACCCATTCCCAGCGGCTGCTGGGGGCTTTGGGCCGCAAGCAGGCTCCCGCCGACTTGGCATTACGCCTGCGGGTTGCGATTTCCCAGGAAGCTGCCGCCGTGCGCCGACCCTACTTTGCCGGCATGTGGATTCGCCTGCAGAACGCCTTCGACGCCGTCATTGTGCCCGCGGCCGTGGGCGCGGTAGCCGCCATCGTGGTCTTCGGACTCTTGCTCGGTTTCTTTGCCCTGCCTTCCCAGCTGCAGGCCTCCAGCGAGGATGTGCCGCTCATGTTCTACACCCCGCCGCGGCTGCAGTCGTCGGCCCTGCCAGGAATGGGGGTAGGCTCCTTCAGCGCCGATTCCCTCATCGTGGAGGCCTACG
>DATGIY010000404.1:0-5158 GCA_035295475.1 Terriglobales bacterium | reverse complement strand
GAAAACATCGATGTCGGCGAAACGCTTGAAGAGAACTCCTTTGCCCTCCATCACCGGCTTGCCGGCCAGGGCGCCGATGTGACCCAGGCCGAGCACAGCGGTGCCGTTACTCACTACCGCCACCAGATTGCCGCGGCTGGTGTACTTGAAGGCATCATGCGGATTCTTGTGAATTTCCAGGCACGGTTCAGCTACTCCCGGTGTGTAAGCCAGACTCAGATCGCGTTGCGTGCGACAAGGCTTGCTGGGTGTGACCTCGATCTTCCCCGGCCGCGCCCCGAAGTGGTAATCCAGCGCATCTTGCTTGGATATAGGCATATGAGTCCTCCGCCGCCGCGGCGTCGCGGTTACCACGACGTCCGGGAATGGAACCCCAGGTTCATTTTCGGTTCGTTGTGCCCCGCGGTTCGGTGACTATGAGCACTCAGGGAGGTGATGGAAGTCATTTCGCAAGGTTTGAGCCATCACAAAAGGAACTACAACCAGGTTGGCTGAGAGGCGATTCCTCTCAACGCTGAAGGCAGCTTAGTGTGGCAGGCCACGATTAGCGCGCAAACTTGGCCATGATCTCAGCTTGGGCGAGGATGTGGCCGCGCAGAGCGTTTTCCACCTCGCGCCGGGGGGCGCCAGCGGGCAGGTTGAGCTGGGAGTTCAGGGCGTACAACCTAAAGAAATAGCGATGAGCTTTGCCCGGGGGAGGACAAGGTCCGCCATAGCCGACACGGCGAAAATCGTTCCGGCCCTGGCGTCCGCCACCACTCAGGTCGTCGGCCGGGGAAACATTTTCCGGCAATTGCAGAGTAGTGACCGGCAGGTCATAAACCAGCCAGTGAGTAAACGTGCCGGAAGGGGCGTCGGGATCGTCAACGATCAGGGCAAAACTCTTAGTCCCCTGCGGAGCGCCGTTCCAGGAAAGCGCCGGCGAAACATTCTCCCCGCTGCAGGTATATTTGGCGGGGATTTCGGCGCCACTGGCGAATGCCTTTGTTTGCAGGACAAAACCCATAGCCCGCCTACCTTTCTTGTGGGCAGATACCTGGCCGAAATCGAGGGCGGCCACGTCGCCGGCCACGCTGGCGGCGAAAGCAAAGGCCAGCGCTATGACCAGCAGCGCAAGTGAGTTGGAACGGTCGGGCTTCACCGCTGAATATTATCGCTCAATCAGCGGTTATCGTCTGCGGCAACACGCCACATATGGGACTTTACTTGCTTTACGAAGGCATTTAAGATGCCTTCATTCATCCACCAAACCCCCAGTTTTTTCGCGAGGATCAGCACTCATGAAGAATGTGTATGAAGTTTTGAGAGAAAAAGAGGCCCAGCTTCGCCAAGCCCAGATCGAGGTTGACGCCCTCCGCGTGGTTGCGCCCCTGCTGAGCGAAGAGAGCGAAGTGGAAGGCGAAAGCAACGGCTCCCGACGCGCAGCAACGAAATCCCGCTAAGCGCCACCCGCAAGCAGTTTTGCGCATATCGGCACGAGTATTTCTCAACCTTCAGGCTGGATTTCTCATACCTGGGGAGCCAATCTTCAGGATTTCTAGTCGCTGGCGGGAAAGCGCTGGGTTGCGCCGCGGGCCGCACGCTCAAAGGGAATCACCGTGACCCCAACCGCTGCCGGGGGTTTTGTCCTCGATTCGTCTTCTTCCAAAAGGGGAATGACGGTACGCAGGACTGCGATCTCCTTGCGCAGCCGTTCCAGTTCGCGTTCTTTGCAGTACAACACCCGATAGATGTCGCGCATAGTGAGTTTGAGCAACCTCAGACCGCTACAGCACACTACTTGATCATCGAAGCGGCGGTCACCAGTTCGATAGCGCCGGGCGAAGAGCGGGTCGCCGCCCTGACCGCCTCCGGTCCGAGTACCACTCCCGGACTCAGTCGCTTGCCGCAGGCGCAACAGACTACGAACATCTCTCGAAATCCACCGGCGCGCCTGCCTCCGGCCACAGCCTGTCGTCCATGGCGACAGGGAATGCGAAGCCCGAGAATGGCACGGAAGTGACGGAGCATGTTTTTCGTCCTGACAGAATTTGCCGAAAACTCCTCTCTATGCTAGGGCTTGGCTGCCAGGGAAGGTAGTTCCCAAGCGGGTACCCCCGACATGGCCGGCGGCCCGCAGCGGGTGACCTGGATCACTCCTTCAGGTGTGGACGGCCGGATGCCGAATAGCGTCCGCAGTTCCCGTGTGACGCTTATCACACCAGCCTGTGGGCACAATCACAGCCAGAGGTTAGGCAAGGAGCCGACACTAACAATGTGCCAGTCTGAGCAGGGGACCGCGAAAACAGCGGCTCCGGCGGCGTGCTGAGTCAGGGAGCGGCAGCCGACCACGCCGAGGTCAGGACGGGAGAGAGTTCTAACCGACAGACATGTGGTCACAAGGGGGTGTGCGTGCTCTCACCATACGGGTTGGAAATCGTAGAAAGCTGTTTGACCTGCAAGCTGCGCGCGGAACGCATCTTCTGTGACCTGCCCAACAGTGCGTTGCAGGCGTTCGAGAACATCAAATATGCCACGGCCTATCCCAAGGGAGCCGTTCTCTTTGTCGAAGGCCAGAGCCCGCGTGGCATTTTTGTGCTGTGCAAGGGCCGGGTAAAAATGTCGATTTGCTCGACCGACGGCAAAACTCTGATCCTCAAAATCGCGGAGCCCGGGGAAGTACTGGGCCTGAGCGCCACGGTGTCCGGCAAGCCGTATGAGTTGACCGCCGAGACCATCGATCCCTGTCAGGTGAATTTCGTGAAACGGGAAGACTTCCTGCGCTTCCTCAAGGAGCACGGAGATGCCTGCTTCCGGGTGGCGGAACAGTTGAGCGAAAAGTACAACAACGCCTGCCACGAAGTGCGCTCGCTCGGACTGTCGCATTCCGCGGCGGAGAAACTGGCCAAACTGCTTCTGGAGTGGAGTTCGCGCAACGGGGAAGCGGCCAAGCAGGAGCCGCGCCTCAAACTGGCGCTGACGCATGAAGAGATCGCGCAGATGATCGGCACTTCGCGCGAGACGGTGACCCGGTTGTTCGCGGAATTGAAAAAGCGGCAGATCATCCAGTCCAAGGGCTCCACGCTATTCATCCGCAACAAGGCCGCGTTGCGGCTGATGGCCGGGTCCTAAATTCGGCCGTCCTGTGCGAAGGGTCACCGCGAAGGGTGACTCCAATCACTGCCGGAGCCAGAGGCAAGAGCTATCACAAGCCTATGGAGAGCGCCATCCAACTGAGCTGCTTTGATTGCTCCCTGCGGCCGGATCGGGTCTTCTGCGACCTACCCGCGGACGCACTGGAAGCGTTCGACGCCATCAAGACCATTGCCTTGTACCCGCGCGGCGCTACCCTGTTCAATGAGGGCCGGGCCGCCCGCGGCGTGTTCATGCTGTGCGATGGCCGCGCCAAGCTCACGGTTTCTTCGGGGAATGGCCGGCGGCTGACGCTGCGCATCGCCGGGCCGGGCGAAATGCTGGGCCTGAGCGCCGCCGTTTCCGGGACCCCGTACGAGGTCACAGCCGAAGTGCTGGATAATTCCCAGGTGGCATTTGTCCGGCGCAAGGATATGCTGCGCTTTTTGCGCGCGCATCGCGATGCCTGCCTGCAGATCGTTCACCTGCTCAGCCAGGACTTGCACACTGCCTATGATCGCGTACGGGCGATAGGGCTGGTGCGAACGCGCCATCGTCCCGCCCTCAAGGTCGGTTCCTAGAGACGGTCCCCCGCGCCCCGGACCGGTTCTTCATGAGCGTGTACTCGGTACAGTGTGCACAAGAGAGGCGCGCCATGCCCTTCCATAAACGAAACCTTGTGCTCTTTTCCGCTGTGATCTGGGCGCTGGTTGTTGTGGGCCGATCGCCGGCGAAGGCGCAGATGGAGCCGCCGCAGTACGTGGGCAGCGAGGCCTGCGTCGCCTGCCACGAGGAGCTGTCAGGGAGTATTAGCGATTCCGCTCACGGCCAGCTGGCGCGGGAAAGCGCTCCCGAGCGCCGCGGATGCGAAGCCTGCCATGGTCCAGGCAGCAATCACGTGAACAGCGGCGGCGACAAGAGCCTGCTGTTCAGCTTCCGAGGGGCCCCGGCCAGCGCCATTCGCCGCCAGTGCGGTAGCTGCCACAAGCCTGCCGCCGAGTTGGTTCATGGCAGCAGCTCGAATTCGGTTCACACCCACCGCACCACCACTTGCCTGAGTTGCCATGCCGCTCACCATTGCCGGCAGAAGAAGTTCCTCCTGGTAGCGGCCACGCCGCAGCTGTGTACCGACTGCCATGACCGGCGCTGAACCCGCCGGTCGTCCGCGAGGGGTCACTGGCCAATGGTGCGGGTGAGAGACAGCCCAGCGGCGCGGAGCGCAAGCGGAAACCCAGCAACCACTTAGGGTTGGCCGCGGCGGCTGACCATGACCTGCGTGACCTCTATCACATGTGCCGGTGAGTACACTCACTGCCTTGGGGTGTCCTGATCAGCGAACAATAAGGCGTAAGACTGGCCGACTGGAGGAGGTCAGTTACCATGCCCGCTGGTGCTGGTTGTGCGCCGCACGCCTACGCCTCGCGTCCTTGGCAATGGGCGCTGGCAGCAGTTGTCCTTCTAGCCGCCACCGTCGGCTCCGCGCAAAAGCTGACCAACGCCGATTGCCTTGCCTGCCATGGCGATAACACGCTGAGCAAAGAGGAAAACGGCAAGCAGGTGAGCCTGTACATTGACGACAAGAAGTTTCAGGGCTCCGTGCACAGCGTATTCGGCTGCACCGACTGCCACAGCGATGTCAAGGCGGTACCGCACGAGGCGACGCGGTCCAAACCGGCATGCGCCACCTGCCACGCCGACCAGCAGGCCGCCTACGACCGCGGCTTTCACGCGGCGGCGTTGCGCAAAGGGGACACGCGGGCCGCACGCTGCGTGGATTGCCACGGCAGCCCGCACGAAATTCTGCCCGCCAGCGACCCGGCCTCCCGCGTGCACCGCACCAACATTCCCGCCACCTGCGGCGCCTGCCATGGCCAGAAGTTCGTGATGGAAGCCAGCGGCCACAGCGCCCAGCCCTTTGCCTCGTATCAGGAAAGCGTGCATGGCCGGGCAGTGGCGGCAGGGTCGGAAAAGGCGGCGGTCTGTACCGATTGCCACGGCAGTCACGATATTCGCTCCGCCGGCGACCCCAAGTCGCCGATTTTCAAAT
>DATGIY010000403.1:0-2431 GCA_035295475.1 Terriglobales bacterium | reverse complement strand
TCATCACCCTGGTGGCGGTGGTGGCGTACTCCTGGTACATCACCCTGCAGATTCGCGGGCTGCGCGAGTTGCAGAATAATCTCGCCGACCGCAACCGCAAGGACTCGCTGCAGCTGTTGCGCATCCAGGACGACCTCAATTCGCTGGCCCTCGCCATGCGCGACATGCTGGACAACGACGAACCTTATCCGCTGACCGCATGGTCGGCGCAATTCGCCCGCATACGCTCCGACCTGGACGATGCCTTCCGCCGGGAGGAGCAGTTGGCGGTGGCTCGGCGTACCCCAGAACAGCGCGAGTACCTGGGCAAATCGCTGGAGCAGTTCTGGGATACGGTGGCGCGGACCTTTGCTTTGGCGCAGGCGGGTCATCAGGCCGAGGCGCGGGACCAGATCCGGCTGACCCTGCAAGCCCGGCAGGCGGCGCTGAGCACGGCGGTAGCGCGCCTGCTGGTGGAGAACAACGAGAGCGAACAGCAGGCTGCCCGCCGGGTAGGTGAAATTTATGATCGCGTGCAGCGCCAGGTTTATCTTTTCCTGACCGCCATTCTGACGGCCATCCTGCTTACCAGCCTGTACGTGATCCGCTCCAATCGCCGGCTGTTCGCGCAGCTGGAAGCCCTCTCAGAACAACGCAGCGAGCTGGCGCAGAAGCTCATCAGCATGCAGGAGTCCACGTTGCGCGAAATATCCCGCGAACTGCACGACGAATTCGGTCAGATTCTGACTGCGGTCGGGGCCATGCTGGAGCGCGTCAAGCAACATGCGCCCGAAGGCTCGCCGCTGCGCACGGAATTGCGTGAGGTTTCCCAGGTCGCTCAGACCACGCTGGAGAGCGTGCGCAGCCTCTCCCAGGCGCTGCACCCCGTCATGCTCGATGAGGCGGGCCTGGAGAGCACCGTGGAATGGTATCTGGGCACCGTGGAAAAACAGACTGGGATTGACATATCCTACGAAAAGTCCGGTACTCCGTTCCCGGTGGATGGCAGCGCCGCCGTGCATATTTACCGCGTGTTGCAGGAGGCGCTGAACAACGTCGCTCGCCATTCCGGAGCGCGTCAGGCGTGGGTGCGCCTGCACTTCGAACCGGCGGCCCTGCAGTTGGAAGTGGAAGATCACGGCAAGGGATTGACCAACAACGGCGCCCGGCAGGGAATTGGACTGGTGGGTATGCGCGAGCGTGCCGAGTTGCTGAGCGGCAGTATCGAATTTTCGCAGCCTCTGCCCGGCGGAACCGTGGTTCGTCTGCGGGTGCCGCGAACAACATGTGAAGGCCATGCCTGAGAAGATTACGGTTTTGCTGGTGGATGATCACGCGCTCGTGCGCCGTGGTTTCCGCAGCATGCTGGAAGATCACAAGGACATCACGGTCGTAGGGGAAGCCGGCGACGGCGAGGAAGCGGTGCGCCTGGCCCGGCAGTTGCGCCCCCAGGTGATCGTTATGGATTGCGCTCTCCCCCGCATGAGCGGCCTGGCGGCCACCCGGCAGATTCTGGACAATTCTGCGGGCAACGGCTTTGCCCCGCCCGCCCTGCTGATGCTGAGCATGCATTCCGAAGATACCCTGGTGCAGCAGGCGCTGGCCGCGGGCGCCCGCGGCTATATTCTCAAGAGCGCCATGGACCTTGATCTGGCTACCGCGATCCGCCGGGTAGCAGCTGGAGAGAGGGTGCTCGATGAACAGTTGGCACGACAATCCACCTTGCGCGGCGAACGTGGGCCGGGGCTCACCGCCCGCGAATTGCAGATTTTGCAGCTGATTGTGGATGGGAAATCCAACAAGGAAATCGCCGATCAGCTTGAGCTCAGCGCCAATACCGTGGCCGTGCATCGCGCCAACATCATGGATACCCTGGGCATTCACAAGACCGCCGAACTGGTCGTGTACGCCATCCGCAACGGGCTGGTGAATATTCCGTGAACCGGCGGGCATTTCTGCAGGGCTTGGGCGGAGTTGTGGGTGCTGCGCTGGCTCCTTCCCAAATGTGGGCCGTCCCCCTTCCCGCCGGCGATCCCGGATTTCGCCTGCGCGACATCACGGGCCACGCAGGTATTCATTTCCTGCACAATTCCGGCGCCTTTGGCGGGAAATTTTTGCCCGAAACCATGGGTTCCGGCTGCGCCTTTCTGGATTACGACAGCGATGGCTGGCAGGACATCCTGCTCATCAATGGCATGGACTGGCCCGGTCACAAGCGGCGGCGCACCACGCTGCAGCTTTATCGCAACAACCGCAACGGCACCTTCAGTGACGTGACCCGCAGCGCCGGCCTCGATGTCGAGATGTATGGCATGGGAGTGGCGGTGGGCGACTATAACAACGACGGCTTCCCTGACATACTCATCACCTGCGTGGGGCAGAATCACCTTTTCAAGAACACTGGCCGGGGGCGGTTCGTGGACGTCACCCATTCCGCCGGCCTGGGCGGGCG
>DATGIY010000402.1:0-2376 GCA_035295475.1 Terriglobales bacterium | reverse complement strand
GCAGTGGCAGCTCGCATTTTTTCTAAAACTACAACCTATTCGGGTGTCCCTATCTCTGACAGTAAGAGGAGTAACTCCATGGTGAGCGTAGTGGGGATTTTCCAAACGATGCCTGACGCGGCCGACGCTGTGACCCGACTTTACGCAATTCCCATCCCAGCCGAGAATATCAACCTCCTGTCGCCCGGTCCCGCTGAGCAAGAGAAAGCAGAATTGGACAAGGTGCCCCTGAGTGAGACTGAGCAGCCGGGCATGGGGGCGGGTCTAGGCGGGGTGGTTGGGGCTGCGATTGGGCTTGCCGGGGGCATCTCCGGCGGTACAGCGGTCGCCAGTCTCTTGGTCCCGGGTGTCGGGCCAGTGATTGCCATCGGTCTGGCAGCCGCCGGCGTTCTCGGCGCCGCCGGAACGGTGGTAGGTGCCAAAATGGGCAATGCTCTGGAGAGTGCGTCTACCTACGGGCTCCCTGAGGACGAATTGTTTTTTTACCAGGATGCGTTACGAAATGGACACACCGTTCTCCTTACCTTTGCCTCGAATGAGTCCGAGGCGAAGCAGGTTCGCAGCGTTCTGCAAGATGCCGGAGCGGAGAGCGTCGATGCCGCGCGCGAGCAATGGTGGATTGGTTTGCGCGACAGCGAAAGAGTCCATTACGAACAACCTGGAGAACATCATGAAGGCCGCGAGTCCATTTACCGCTCAGGATTCGAGGCTGCACTCCGGCCCGGCATGCGCGGCAAATCTTACGAGGAGGCTAAAGACACGCTGCGCCGGATGCATCCCGATCTCTGCGACGATGCTTTATTCATGCACGGTTATCGCCGAGGCCAGGAGTTCGAACAGGGAAGTAGGGAAGAAGGGCAACGCCGGCGAGTGGCATAGAAGAGCATAAAATTCGAGCCATAAAGACAAGCAGCTCCGCTAATGGGTGTTCACCACAAAATCGTACTTTCGCGGCTCAACATTCAGTTCCGCCGCGGACAAGAAGTCTTGCCGTTTGCATCGCTGCCGCGAAGAATTGAACGCCGGACTCTACCTCAGCATCCCCGTGAGAGCCGCGGTCGCAAAGGGTAAGCAAACTGTTAAAGAGCTCCCATTCCTCGACTTTGTGGTGTTTATGCAGCCATAAGAAGCCTTATGATGGTTCCGTTGAGCCGGTCGCGTTATTAGAACTGGGTTCCACGGGCGTCGGCACTGAGACATCGCTCCCGGCAGCTGCTGAAGCCGCTCACAATCGAGAACTTTTTAGGGCGGCGGAAAGCCGGGCCCTTCCGAAAAACGGATTTTAAAAGTAGTGCTAGACGGCGCTTGCGGCTGGAACCTGCCGATTGCAAATGGTGGTTGAATCGTCGCGCCCATCGTTGTAGTCTGTGGGCCGCTTCAAGAGCCAGGTTCCAGGGTTCGGCATTCCCAGTCAGCGCAAAAGGAACGGCGCATGGCAAGGTTATCGCCCGGATTACAGATCGCGTTTCACCTCACGAATTACGAGGCGGTGAAGTCCGGCCAGGCGGACATCGAGCCGGAACATTTTTTGCTCGGCGTTGCTAGCCTGGACAAAGTGTTCAATGATGAAGTCCGGCGTCAGTTTGAAATTGGAGATGCCATGCTGGCGCAGATCGAGGCGGAATGGCGGCCCGTAAAGGAAGCACTGGTATCGGGCGGGGCCGACGTGAACTCCTTGCGGCGTCTGACCCGCAGTTACCTGCAAACCCGCCAGCAGCTGGGGCTCGCCGTCATGAAGATGCCGGAAATCACCGACAACAGCCGGCAGGTCTTGGCGCGTGCGGCCTGGCTGGCGGACCAGAGCCCTGCCGGCCTGATGCGCGTGCCGGACCTCCTGGCCGCGCTCCTCGCCATGCTGCAGCAATGCCATTCGCCTCTTCTGCAACAATTGAAGATCGCGCCCGAGGCGTGGGTGGCAGCGCTCGGAACCAATCGCAAGGAGCTGCTTTACGGTGGGGCGCCGCCCCGGGAAAGTTTTTCGCCGGCATTTCAAAGCGCGGCACGCTACGAGAGTCTGGAAGCAATTGCTACCATTAAGACCCAGATTGTGGAAACCGTGGACGCCACACGGGCTCTGCGCCCGACAGCAGATGGAATCGAAGACCCCGCGCGGCAGCTGGCGCTGCTCTGTGATTTGCCGGCGCAGCTGGAAAAGGAAACGCGGGTGGATTCGGTGCTGCAGCTGTTTTTGAAAGCTATCGTAGATGCAATGCCAGGCGCCAGGGCCGGTGTGGTGCTCTTGAAGGGCAGCAAGGAGGACGAACTGCTGCTGAAAGCGCACTTTCCCGCCGGCCAACCGGCGATTGACCTGGTAGCGGCGCGACAGGCGATGGAGACGAGGAAGGGTTGTATTTCGCGGGTCGAAGGTGGGGGCGA